>NZ_AZSV01000007.1:0-100392 GCF_000582595.1 Pseudomonas sp. BAY1663 | reverse complement strand
CCTGCAGTTGCGGCAGGCTGGCCTCGGTGGCGGCCAGCCGCGCGTCGGCACGCAGCACGTCCAGCTCGCTGCCCAGGCCGGCGTCGCGCAACTGCTCGGTCAGTTCGTGGGAATCGCGTTGGTTCGCCAGGTTGTCGCGGGCGATGCGTTCGCGCAGCTGGGCGCCGCGCAACTGGCCATAGGCGTCGACCAGCTCGGCGATCAGGCTGACCTGCAGCTGGTAGAGCTCGGCCTCGGCGGCCTCGGCCTGGGCTTCGCTGGCTTCCAGGCGGCGCTGGATGCGGCCGAACAGGTCCAGCTCCCAGGCCATGTCCAGGCCCAGGTCGTAGCGCTCGGCGTTGATGCGCCGCTCGGTGACGCCGGGCTGCTGTGCCTTGCCGATGTCGGCGCTGGCGCCAGCGGTGACCGTGGGGAAGCGATCATTGGCATCGTCGTCGCGAATCGAGCGGGCCGCGCGCAACCTGGCGAAGGCGATGCGCAGCTCGCGGTTTTCCGCCAGTGCCCGACTGACCAGTACATCCAGCGTCGGGTCCTCGAACTGGTGCCACCAGGCCGCTTCGAAGCGCGAACGGTCGTAGTCGCTGCCTTCGGCAAGGGCGATGCGCGCCGGTTCGGGCTGCGGTGCGCGGTAGTCCGGGCCGACGGCGCAGCCGGTCACGGCCAGGGCGAGCAGGGATAGGGCAAAGAACTTCATGCGCGGGCCTCCTTGAATACCGCCTTGCGCGCTTCGCGCTTCTCGACGAAGGCGCGAATCACCAGATAGAACACCGGGGTCAGCAGCAGCCCGAAGAAGGTCACCCCGAGCATCCCGGAAAACACCGCGACGCCCATGGCATGACGCATCTCGGCGCCGGCGCCGCTGGACAGCACCAGCGGCACCACGCCCATGATGAAGGCGAAGCTGGTCATCAGGATCGGCCGCAGGCGCAGGCGGCAGGCTTCCAGCACCGCGGCGAGGCGGTCCATGCCTTCTTCCTGTTTGTCCTTGGCGAATTCCACCAGCAGGATGGCGTTCTTGCAGGCCAGGCCCACCAGCACGATCAGGCCGATCTGGGTGAACACGTTGTTGTCGCTGCCGGCCAGGATCACCCCGGCGATGGCCGAGAGCAGCGTCATCGGCACGATCAGGATCACCGCCAGCGGCAGGCTCCAGCTCTCGTATTGCGCAGCCAGCACCAGGAACGCCAGCAGCACGCAGAGCGGGAAGACGAACACCGCGGTATTGCCGGCGAGGATCTGCTGGTAGGTCAGCTCGGTCCACTCGAAGCTCATGCCGTTGGGCAGTTCGGCGCGCAGCAGGCGTTCCATGGCGGCCTCGGCCTGGCCGGAGCTGTAGCCCGGTGCGGCGGCGCCGTTGATCTCGGCGGTGAGGAAGCCGTTGTAGTGCATCACCCGGTCGGGGCCGGCACTGTCGCTGACCTTGACGAAGGTCGACAACGGCACCATCTCGCCGCGGTTGTTGCGTACCTTCAACTGGCCAATCTGCTCGGGTGCCAGGCGGAACTTCTGGTCGGCCTGGACGTTGACCTGATAGGTACGGCCGAAGCGGTTGAAGTCGTTGGCGTACAGCGAGCCCAGGTAGACCTGCATGGTGTCGAAGATGTCGTCGATGGCCACGCCGTGGGTCTTGGCCTTCTCGCGGTCGATATCGGCATCCACCTGCGGCACGTTGACCTGATAGCTGGTGAACAGGCCGGCCAGCTCCGGATAGTCGGCACTCTTGGCGATGACGTTCTGCACCTGCTTGTACAGCTCCTCGTAGCCGAGGTTGCCGCGGTCCTGCACCTGCACGCGGAAGCCGCCGATGGTGCCCAGGCCCTGTACGGGCGGCGGCGGGAAGATGGCGATGAAGGCATCCTGGATCTGCGCGAACTGGCCGTTCAGGTCCGCTGCGATGGCGTTGGCCGACAGCGCCGGGTCCTTGCGCTCATCGAAGGGCTTGAGCGGGGTGAAGACGATGCCGCTGTTCGGGCTGTTGGTGAAGCCGTTGATCGACAGCCCCGGGAAGGCCACGGTGTTCTCCACGCCCGGGTGCTTGCCGGCGATTTCCGACATGCGCTTGATCACGTCCTCGGTGCGATCCAGGGTGGCGGCGTCCGGCAGTTGGGCGAAGGCGACCAGGTACTGCTTGTCCTGCTGCGGGACGAAGCCGGTCGGGGTGCTGGCGAAGCCCAGGTAACCCAGGCCCACCAGGCCGACATAGACCACCAGCGCCACGGCACTGCCGCGCAGGATGCGCCGCACCACGCCGACGTAGCCGTGGCTGGCACGGTCGAATACGCGGTTGAACGGATGGAACAGCCAGCCACCGAGCAACCGGTCGAGCAGCCGCGAGAAGCCGTCCTTCGGTGCGTCATGCGCCTTGAGCAGGGTGGCCGCCAGGGCCGGCGACAGGGTCAGCGAGTTGAACGCCGAGATCACCGTCGAGATGGCGATGGTCAACGCGAACTGCTGGTAGAACTGCCCGGTCAGGCCGGAGATGAAGGCGGTCGGATGAACACCGCGCAGAGTACCAGGGCGGTGGCGATGATCGGCCCGGTGACTTCCTTCATGGCCTGGCGGGTGGCGTCCACCGGCGACTTGCCGAGGCCGATGTTGCGCTCGACGTTTTCCACCACGACGATGGCGTCGTCCACCACGATGCCGATGGCCAGCACCAGGCCGAACAGCGACAGCGCGTTGAGCGAAAAGCCGAGCAGGTGCATCACCGCGAAGGTGCCGATCAGCGACACCGGCACGGCGGCCAGCGGAATGATCGAGGCGCGCCAGGTCTGCAGGAACAGGATCACCACCAGCACCACCAGCACGATGGCCTCGAGCAGGGTGTGCACCACCGCCTCGATGGAGCCGCGGACGAAGATGGTCGGGTCGTAGACGATCTCGTAGTCCACGCCCTGGGGGAAGTCCTGCTTCAGCTGGGCCATGCGCTCGCGCACCAGGTCGGAGATGGCGATGGCGTTCGAGCCCGGACGCTGGAAGATCGGGATGGCCACCGCCGGCTGGTTGTTGAGCAGCGAACGCAGGGCGTACTGGCTGGAGCCCAGCTCGATGCGGGCAATGTCCTTCAGGCGGGTGATCTCGCCGTCCTCGGCGGCGCGCACCACGATGTTCTCGAACTCCTCCTCGTCGACCAGGCGGCCCTGGGTGTTGATCGACAGCTGGAAGTCGGTGGCGCCCGGCGCCGGCGGCGCGCCCAGGGCACCGGCGGCGACCTGGCGGTTCTGTTCGCGGATGGCGGCGACCACGTCGCTGGCGGTGAGGTTGCGCTGGGCGACCTTGTTCGGGTCGAGCCAGACGCGCAGCGAATAATCGCCCATGCCGAACAGCTGCACGTCGCCCACGCCGTCCAGCCGCGCCAGCTCGTCCTTGACGTTGAGCGCGGCGTAGTTGGACAGGTAGAGCATGTCGTAGCGGTTATCCGGCGAGGTCAGGTGCACCACCATGGTCAGGTCGGGGGAGGCCTTGTCCACGGTCACACCGAGGCGCTGCACCTCGGTGGGCAGCGTCGGCATGGTGCGCGTCACGCGGTTCTGCACCTGCACCTGGGCGTTGTCCAGGTCGGTGCCGAGGGCGAAGGTGATGGTCAGCGTCAGCTTGCCGTCGGCGGTCGCCTGGGACGACATGTAGAGCATGCCCTCGACGCCGGTGATGGCCTGTTCCAGCGGCGAGGCGACGGTTTCGCCGATCACCTTGGGGTTGGCGCCGGGGAAGTTGGCGCGCACCACCACGGTGGGCGGCACCACTTCGGGGTATTCGCTGATCGGCAGCTGGAACAGCGAGATGGCGCCGCCGATGAGGATCACCAGCGACAGCACGGCGGCGAAAATCGGCCGCTTGATGAAGAATTGCGAGAAATTCATGGCGCACTCCGGGGGAGGGCGCGGCGGGCGCGCCCTGGCGGATCGATCGGATGGGCGCGCCTGGCGCGCCGGGGTTCAGGGCTGCTGTCGAGTGATGGTCAGCTGCTCGGGCGCTGGGCCAGCGTGCGCTCGTCCACCTGCGGTTTCATCGCCTCGCTGATCGCGCGGTTCTGCTGCTTCAGCGTGGCCAGCGTCTCGGCGTCGGCCATGGGCACCGATTCCGGCTGCACTGGGCTGCCCGGGCGCACGCGCTGCAAGCCGTTGACCACGATGCGCTCGCCCTTGGCCAGGCCGTTGCGCACGATGCGCAGGCCCTCGAGCTTGGGCCCGAGCTCCACCGGCCGGTAGGCCACGGTGCCGTCCTCGGCCAGGACCAGAACGAACTTCTTACCCAGGTCGGTGCCGACCGCCACGTCCTTGATCAGCACCGCGTCGTAGGTGGCGCTGCCGACCAGCTTGAGCCGCGCATAGAGCCCTGGGGTGAAGCTGCCGTCGCGGTTGTCGAACACCGCCCGGCCGCGGATGGTGCCGGTGCGCGGATCGACCTGGTTGTCGACGAAGTCCATGCGGCCCAGGTGCGGATGACCGTCCTCGCTGGACAGCCCGAGGTACACCGGCGTCGCCTCGCCACGCGCGCCCTCGCGGGCCAGCTCGCGGTACTTCAGGTAGGTGCGCTCGTCGGCCTCGAAGTAGGCGTAGACCTTGTCGGTGGAGACCAGCGTGGTCAGCAGCGCCTCGCCAGCATTGACCAGGTTGCCGGCGGTGATCAGCGCACGGCCGGCGCGACCGTCGATCGGCGCAGTGACGCGGGTGAAGGATAGGTCCAGCTGCGCCTTGTCGAGCTGCGCCTGGATCGCCGCGACCGCCGACTTCGCTTCGCTGGCGGCGCTGATGCGGGCATCGGCCAGTTCGGCGGAAATGGCGTTTTTCTGCCGCAGACGCTCGCCGCGCTCGGCCTCGGCGACGGTGCGCTGCTGGGTGGCGCGCGCCTGTTGCAGCTGTGCCTGAAGGCGCTTGACTTCGGCCTGGAACGGGCGCGGGTCGATCTGGAACAAGAGGTCGCCTTTGTTCACCAGGGCGCCTTCCTCGAAGGCCACCTGGTCGATGAAACCGGAGACGCGCGGGCGGATTTCAACCGATTCCGGCGCTTCCAGGCGGCCGGTGAGCTCGTCCCACTCGGTCACTCGCTGCTCGATCACTTCGGCGACACTGACGGCCGGCGGCGGCATCCCTGACTGGGTGGCCTCCGGCGCCTTGCCACAGGCGGCCGTGATGACGACCGCCAAGGCTATAAGGGGAAAACGCAAGGCGTTGAGGGAACGTTCCATGCTTGACTCCGCAAGTCGGGTTTTATCGAGGTTGTGGAGTCTGCGCGGCTGCCCCGTCCGGCGGAAATCGAATGGGGCGAAGGTGAATATCATTGGCGATGATGATTGCGTATCGATCATCAGCAGCAGGCAATAACGGTAGGGTAGAAAACGACCGCCAGGTCTTTTCCACCGATTCGCGGCGTCGAGCGGCTGCGTCAGCAGGCGGTCAGGGTACTGGGCCGTGAAGTCGAGAAAGGTGTGACGGCGTGCTGGGGCGGGAATACGCGTGGAAAAGGCTGCGCCGTTTTCCACCCTACGGGCTGTCCGGATCGCCGACGAACATCTGGATGCGCGAGCGCAACCAGCGCTCGGCGGGGTCGTTGTCCTGGGCGCCGCGCCAGGCCATGGAGAGTTCGAAGTCCTGGCTGGTCTCGAAGGGCAGCGGTTCGGCCCGCACGCCGCCGTTGGCGGCCAGGGCGGCGGCTGCGTAGTCGGGAACCGTGGCGATGATGTCGGTGCCGGCGAGCAGGCTGGCCAGGCCGTTGAACTGCGGCACCGCCAGCACCACCTTGCGCTTGCAGCCATGCAGCGCCAGCTCCTCGTCGATGTAGCCGTTGAGGTCGCCGGCGAAGGACACCATCGCGTGCGGCCGGGCGCAGTAGTCCTCCATGCTGATGCGCCCGGGAATGCTGTCGGCGCGCAGCAGCATCGGCTTGGGCCGGCGCAGCACCTTGCGCTTGGCGTTGGCTGGCAGCTCCTCGGTGTAGCAGACGCCCACGGAAATCTCGCCCGAGGCCAGCAGCCCGGGCATCAGCAGGTAATTGGCGCGGCGCACCACCAGCACCACGTCCGGCGCCTCGGCGCGCAGGCGGCGCAGCAGCGGCGGCAGCAGGGCGAATTCCACCTCGTCGGTCAGGCCGATGCGAAACACCTGGGTGCTGGTCGCCGGGTCGAAGGTCGAGGCGCGACTGACCGCCGTGGAAATCGAGTCGAGCGCCGGCGACAGCAACTGCGCGATTTCCTGCGCGCGGGCGGTGGGCTCCATGCTCCGTCCGGTGCGCACGAACAGCGGATCGTCGAACAGCGTGCGCAGCCGTGCCAGCGCGGCGCTGATCGCCGGCTGGCCGAGGAACAGCTTTTCCGCGGCGCGGGTGACGCTGCGTTCATGCATCAGCGTTTCGAAGACGATCAGCAGGTTGAGGTCGACGCGGCGAAGGTCGTTGCGATTCATGCCTGGTTCACTTCGGGCCTGGGGCCGGACGAAAGGTGCCCGGCGCTGGAGGTGATCTGCATTCTAGACAGCTTCGCCTGACGGCGGCATGCCCAATTCCGCTTTCAAACTGCACAAACCTGCAATGGGGCCGGCGCGGATACATACGGTTGTCCATCATTCCCGTGCATGGCAACTATCGACCGGAATCCATGCTGCTGGCTGGAGTTGTGACGATACTGACGATAGAGTCCGTTTGCACAGTAGTAAGGCGAGGAGTCGCCATGTCCCGCATCATCCGTTTTCACCACTTCGGCCTGGCCGATGTGCTGCGTTATGAAGAACGCACGATACCCGTTCCCGGCCCCGGCGAGGTGCTCATCGACGTGCACGCCATCGGCGTCAGCTGGAACGACGTGCTCTGGCGGCAGGACTTGGCGCCGCGGCATGCGCGCCTGCCGGCCGGGCTCGGCAGCGAGGTGGCGGGTGAAGTGCTGGCAGTGGGCGAGGGCGTCCAGGGTTTCGACGTCGGCGATCGAGTGGCCGGCTTTCCGGCGCACGACCCGAACCAGTATCCGCTGTACGCCGAGCATGCGCTGCTGCCGCAGCAGGCACTGGTGCATTACCCGGACATGCTCAGCGCCAGCGAGGCGGCGATCCACTACACGCCGATGCTGGTGAGTTATTTCGCGCTGGTCGAACTGGCGCAGCTGGAGCCCGGCCAGTACGTGCTGATCAACCAGGCGGCGCACTGCACCGGCCCGGCGGCGGTACAACTGACCCGGGCGCTGGGTGGGCGGGTCATCGCCACCTGCGATACCGCGGCCGATCGCGACTACCTGCGCGAACTGGGCGCGGATACGGTGATCGTCAGCGAGGAAGAGGATCTGGTTGGCCGCCTGCAGAAGATCACCGAGGGCCGTGGTGTCGAGGTGGTGCTCGATGCCTGCGGCGGTTCGCAGATGAAACTGCTGGGCGACGTGATGGCGCCGCGGGGCAAGCTGATCCTGTATGGCATGAACGGTGGCAACGAGACGGCTCTTCCGGTCTGTGCGGCGTTCAAGAAGAACTTCAAGTTCTTCCTGCATTGCCTGTGCGACTTCACCGGCCAGCCGGAGCTGGGCATCGAGCAGAATCGCGAAGCGGTGGAGCGGGCGCTGCAGCATATCAACCAACTGACGGCCGACCGCCTGATCAAGCCGCAGGTCGATCGCGAATTCCGCTTCGAGCAGGTCGTCGAAGCCCACGAATACGTGGAAAGCGGCATCCCGCGCGGCCGGGTCGTGCTGACCCTGGAGTGATGCCCCGAGGCGTTCGCCAAGCCCCTCTCATCGCGCCATAGAAACTTTTCCCGCGCCCTCCAAGTCCTCCGAAGACAGGTTATCTACCTTGACGGAGGATTCTTGCATGGCCGACGACAACCAGACCCTACCGCCCCAGGAGCAGGCCGAACCCGGCAAGGAAGCTGATGCACCCGCGCCCGGCGTATCGCGGCGAGGACTACAAGGCCGCCGGCAAGCTCGAAGGCAAGGTCGCCATCATCACCGGCGGCGACAGCGGTATCGGTCGCTCCGTGGCGGTGCTGTTCGCCCGTGAGGGTGCCGACGTGGCCATCCTCTATCTCGACCAGCACCAGGATGCCGAGCAGACGCGCAAGGAAGTGGAGCAGCACGGCCGGCGCTGCCTGACCTTCGCCGGCGACGTCGCCGAGCGCGATGTCTGCCGCAAGGTCGTCGACGAGACGCTGGCGCAGTTCGGCAAGCTCGACATCCTGATCAACAACGCCGCCGAGCAGCATCCGCGTGAGCGCTTCGAGGACATTCCGCCGGAGCAATGGGAAAAGACCTTCCGCACCAACATCTTCGGCATGTTCCAGATGACCCAGGTGGCGCTGCCGCACCTGCAGGAGGGCGCGGCCATCGTCAACACCACCTCGGTGACCGCCTACAAGGGCAACCCGATGCTGATCGACTATTCCTCGACCAAGGGCGCCATCGTCGGCTTCACCCGGGCGCTGGCGATGCACCTGGCCGAGCGCGGCATCCGCGTCAACGGCGTGGCGCCGGGGCCGATCTGGACGCCGTTGATCCCATCCACCTTCGATGCCGACAAGGTGGCCGAATTCGGCGCCAACGTGCCGATGAAGCGCCCCGGCCAGCCCGAGGAGGTGGCGCCGGCCTACGTCTACCTGGCCAGCAGCGATGCGGCCTATGTCAGCGGCCAGGTGCTGCACGTCAACGGCGGCACGGTGGTCAACGGCTGAGCGCCCACCGCAACCCACGCTGGAGAACGACCATGCCCCGCACGATCTGGAAAGGTGCCGTCAGTTTCGGCCTGGTACACATCCCGGTGGCGCTGGTGCCGGCCACCACCCGCCAGGGCATCGACTTCGACTGGCTGGACAAGCGCAGCATGGACCGGGTCGGCTACAAGCGCATCAACAAGACCACCGGCAAGGAAATCGACAGCGAGAACATCGTCAAGGGCGTCGAGTACGAGAAGGGCCACTACATCGTGCTCAGCGACGAGGAGATCAAGGCCGCGCATCCCAAGGCGACGCAGACCGTCGATATCGTCGCCTTCGTCGATGCCAGGGACATTTCCTTTCTCTACATCGACACGCCGTACTACCTGACGCCCGACCGCCGTGGCGAAAAGGTCTATGCGCTGTTGCGCGAAACCCTGGTGCGCACCGGCAAGGTCGGCATCGCCAACGTCGTGTTGCGCAACAAGCAGCACCTCGCAGTGGTGATGCCGCTGGGCAAGGCGCTGGTGATGAACACCCTGCGCTGGGCCGACGAGGTGCGCGGGGTCGATTACCTCGGCCTGAAGGACGAGGCGCTCGATCCCGACCTGGCCGAGCGCGAGCTGGACATGGCCCGGCGCCTAGTCGAGGACATGAGCGAGAAGTGGAAGCCGGAGCAGTACAAGGACACCTTCCAAGACCAGATCATGGCATTGGTCGAGCAGAAGGCACACGAAGGCAAGCTCGAAGCGGTTGGCGGGCCGGAGGAGGCGCTGGATCGCCGCTCGGCGGACGTCATCGACCTCACCGAGCTGCTCAAGCGCAGCCTCGCGGCCAAGCCGGGCAAGGCCCGCACGGCGAGCGAGGAGGACGAAGCCGACGAGGCGGAAAAGCCCGTCGCCAAGGGCAAGACGGCCGGCAAGGCCAAGACGGGCAAGAGCACCGCTTCGCGAACGCGCAAGGCGCCAGCGAGCGGCGGCAAATCGAGCAAGAAGGCCAGCTGATCGGGGGTCCCTATGCCAGCACAGCGCAAGAGCGGCAACCGGCCGCTGGTGGCCGGTATCGGCATCAGCAACCCGCAACGGGTGATCGACGCGGCCAGCGGTGCGACCAAGCTGGCGCTCGCCGAATACTACCTGTCGGTGGCCGACTGGCTGGTGCCGCAGCTCGCCGGCCGGCCGCTGTCCATTGTCCGCGCGCCGGAGGGCGTTGCTGGCGAGCGCTTCTTCCAGCGCCATTGCGGCCGGCTGAAGATGCCACACATGCGCGCGCTGCCGAAGGACCTCGATCCGGAGCATGCGCGGCTGATCCAGGCCGACGGCATCGCCGCGGTGATCGAGGCGGTGCAGATGGGTACCGTGGAATTCCACACCTGGAACGCCCGCAGCGACCGGATCGAGCGGCCCGACCGGGTGATCTTCGACCTCGACCCCGATCCAGCGTTGCCCTGGTCGAGCATGCTCGAGGCCACCGGGTTGACGCTGCAACTGCTCGATGCGCTGGGCCTGCAGGCCTTCCTCAAGACCAGTGGCGGGCGCGGCATGCACGTGGTGGTGCCGATCGATCGGCGCCATGGCTGGGAACAGGTCCGCCAGTTCGCCCGCGCCGTCACCGAGCGCCTGGCCCGGCAGACGCCGGCGCTGATCGTCGACAAGATGGGGCCGCAGAATCGTATCGGAAAGATCTTCGTCGACTACCTGCGCAACCAGAAGGGTGCCAGCACGGTGGCGGCCTACTCGGCCAGGGCCCGCCCGGGGCTGGCCGTCTCGGTGCCGATCGGCCACGACGAACTGGAACGGATCGAAGCCGCCGATCAATGGAACATCCACAACCTGCACGAACGCCTGGCCACACTGCCGGGCGATCCCTGGGCGCGCTACGGCGCGACCCGGCAGGGCATCGGCCAGGCGTTGCTCAGGCGCCTGCGCGAAGCCTGACGGGATCGTCGTTCGCCCTCAGCTCTGCTGCTCCTCGTCGGTATCCGCCACGGTCTGGTTGCCGTAGGGCGCGCCGGGCTTGAACTCGTCGAGTTCTTCGGCGCAGGGCACCTGCGGCACGTCGCCGGGTTTGTCGTGGACGATCGGGTCGGGTTGGGGCACATCGGGGCGTGCATGGGGCATCGTCATCCTCCTGCCTGTCCGGGCAACCTGCGGAGTATCGGCTAAGGTTCTGGATTGAGAGGGGACACGCAGGCTTAGTTCCAGCCTGCCGTCGCCTGCGATCGAGTAGGCGACAGCCGGATACGTCCGTCCAGCGGCATCGCGAGCGACGAAAAGCCACATGTCGCCGCGCCTGCAGCCACTCGGGTATCCAGCTGCACGAGCCGCTCCGCGGCTGAACTTTCCCCGGCCCGCTGGCTCGGAAGAAAGAGCCCGATCAAAGCCTCGCCAGGGGGCCGACGACCACCTGAGCCGCATGTTCGACGCCTCCGAAAACGGCCCGGGCAAACCGAGCCTTTTATGCCTGCGCTTCAGGAGCCTGTTCGATGAACGATGCACAGCCCCTTGCAACGATTCACCCTCGCCTCGAAGAAGCCCTGCAGATGCCCCGCATCGCCATCGAATCCACCCAGCCGGTGGTGGATTCCGGCCGTTTCGCGGCCAAGGCGATCATCGGCCAGCCGGTGGTGGTCAGCAGCAAGATCTTCGCCGACGGCCACGATCAGCTCGCCGCCGCGGTGTGCTGGCGCGAGCAGGGCGAAAGCGGCTGGCGGCGGGCACGGCTCAAGCTGCTTGGCAACGACGCCTGGCAAGGCCAGTTCACCCCGACCCAGGTCGCCAGCCACGAGTTCATGATCGAGGCCTGGTGGGACGTGTTCGAAACCTACCGCTACGAGCTGTCGAAGAAGCATGCCGCCGGCGTGCCGGTCCAGCTCGAACTGCAGGAAGGCCGGCTGCTGCTGGAAAAGGCCGTCGCCCGCGCCCAGGGCGAAATACGGGCGATCCTCGACGACCTGCTGCACCGCCTGGGCTCGGCGCACCTGGATGACGAGCGGGTGTCGTTGCTGCTGGCGCAGGAGACGGCGGCAGCGATGGCCGCCGCCGATCCCCGCGAGCATTGCAGCCAGAGCCCGCTGTTCCCGCTGGACGTGGAGCGGCCACTGGCACAGTTCGCCAGCTGGTACGAGCTGTTCCCGCGCTCGGAGACCGACGACCCGAACCGCCACGGCACCTTCCGCGACGTGCACAAGCGCCTGCCGGCGATTCGCGACATGGGCTTCGATGTCCTCTACTTCCCGCCGATCCACCCGATCGGCCGCAAACACCGCAAGGGCCCGAACAACAGCCTGCAGGCCGGGCCGAACGACCCCGGCAGCCCCTACGCCATCGGCAGCGAGGAGGGCGGGCACGATGCCGTGCACCCGCAACTGGGCACGCTGGAGGATTTCCGCGAGCTGGTCGCCGCCGCCGCCGAGCACGGCCTGGAAATCGCCCTGGATTTCGCCATCCAGTGCTCGCAGGACCATCCCTGGCTGGCCGAGCATCCCGGCTGGTTCTCCTGGCGCCCGGACGGCACCATCAAATACGCCGAGAACCCACCGAAGAAATACCAGGACATCGTCAACGTCGACTTCTACGCCGACGACGCCAAGCCCGACCTCTGGCTGGCATTGCGCGACGTGGTCTGGCACTGGGTGGAGCAGGGCGTGAAGATCTTCCGCGTCGACAACCCGCACACCAAGCCGCTGCCGTTCTGGGAATGGCTGATCGCCGACATCCGCGAGCGCGACCGCGACGTGATGTTCCTCTCCGAGGCCTTCACCCGTCCGGCGATGATGGCCCGGCTGGGCAAGGTCGGCTTCAACCAGAGCTACACCTACTTCACCTGGCGCAACACCAAGGCCGAACTCAGCGAATACCTGGTCGAACTGAACGAGCCGCCGCTATGCGACTGCTATCGGCCGAACTTCTTCGTCAATACGCCGGACATCAACCCGTTCTTCCTGCAGGACTCCGGCCGCGCCGGCTTTCTCATCCGCGCCGCGCTGGCCACCATGGGCTCCGGGCTGTGGGGCATGTATTCGGGCTTCGAGCTGTGCGAGGCGGCCGGTATTCCCGGCAAGGAGGAATACCTGGATTCGGAGAAATACCAACTGCGTCCACGCGACTACCACGCCCCCGGCAACATCGTCGCCGAGATCGCCCAGCTCAACCGCATCCGCCGGCAGAACCCGGCGCTGCAGACCCATCTGGGCTTCAAGCCCTATCTGGCCTGGAACGACAACATCCTCTACTTCGGCAAGCGCACCGCGGACCTGAGCAACTTCATCCTGGTCGCCATCAGCCTCGATCCGCACAACGCCCAGGAAGCGCATTTCGAACTGCCGCTGTGGGAACTGGGGCTGCCGGATGACGCCCATACCCAGGGCGAGGACCTGATGAACGGCCATCGCTGGACCTGGTACGGCAAGACCCAGTGGATGCGCATCGAGCCCTGGCACCTGCCGTTCGGGATCTGGCGGCTGACGGCCCAGCAGGTCGATCCAGACCTGAAGTGATTTCTAGAATATAGGTATTTATTTGATAAATATCAGTTAGTTGAGAGAAATAAATAAAGTGCTTTCGAATAGCAGGCAAGCGATCTGAAGCCGCAAAACAGACGGAGCCCCGGCGCCGCAAAAGGAACGAAGAAATGGCAAAACCGCGCAAACCCGCCGCTTTCATCAAGGACCCGCTCTGGTACAAGGATGCGGTGGTCTACCAGGTTCACCTGAAGTCCTTCTTCGACTCCAACAACGATGGGGTCGGCGATTTTCCCGGGCTGATCGCCAAGCTCGACTACATCGCCGACCTCGGCGTGAACACCATCTGGCTGCTGCCGTTCTACCCCTCGCCACGGCGTGACGACGGCTACGACATCGCCGAGTACCGCGCCGTGCACCCGGACTACGGCACCATGGCCGATGCCCGGCGCTTCATCACCGAGGCGCACAAGCGCGGCCTGCGGGTGATCACCGAGCTGGTCATCAACCACACCTCCGACCAGCATCCCTGGTTCCAGCGCGCGCGCAAGGCGAAGAAGGGCTCGGCGGCGCGCAACTTCTATGTCTGGTCCGACACCGACGACAAGTACCAGGCACGCGGATCATCTTCCTCGACACCGAGAAGTCCAACTGGACCTGGGACCCGGTGGCCCAGCAGTATTTCTGGCACCGTTTCTACTCGCACCAGCCGGACCTCAACTTCGACAACCCGCAGGTGATGAAGGCGGTGCTCAGCGTGATGCGCTACTGGCTCGACCTCGGCATCGACGGCCTGCGCCTGGACGCCATTCCCTACCTGGTGGAGCGCGACGGCACCAATAACGAGAACCTGCCCGAGACCCACGCGGTACTCAAGGCGATCCGCGCCGAGATCGACGCCAACTACCCGGACCGCATGCTGCTGGCCGAGGCCAACCAGTGGCCGGAGGACACCCAGCTGTATTTCGGCGGCGAGGACGGCGGGCCGGGCGACGAGTGCCACATGGCCTTCCACTTCCCGCTGATGCCGCGCATGTACATGGCCATCGCCCAGGAGGACCGCTTCCCGATCACCGACATCCTGCGCCAGACGCCGGACATCCCGGACAACTGCCAGTGGGCGATCTTCCTGCGTAACCACGACGAACTGACGCTGGAAATGGTGACCGACCGCGAGCGCGACTACCTGTGGAACTACTACGCCTCGGACACCCGCGCGCGCATCAACCTGGGCATCCGCCGCCGCCTGGCGCCACTGCTGGAACGCGACCGTCGGCGCATCGAACTGCTCAACAGCCTGCTGCTGTCGATGCCGGGTACGCCGGTGATCTACTACGGCGACGAGATCGGCATGGGCGACAACATCTTCCTCGGCGACCGCGACGGCGTGCGCACGCCGATGCAATGGTCGGTGGACCGCAACGGCGGTTTTCCCGCGCCGACCCGCCGAGCCTGGTGCTGCCGCCGATCATGGACCCGCTCTACGGCTACTACACCATCAACGTCGAGGCCCAGCAGCGCGATCCGCATTCGCTGCTCAACTGGACCCGGCGCATGCTCGCCATCCGCAAGCAGTTCAAGGCCTTCGGCCGCGGCACGTTGAAGATGCTGGCGCCGAGCAACCGGCGGATCCTGGCCTACCTGCGCGAATTCACCGGGCCCACCGGCGAGACCGAGATCGTCTTCTGCGTGGCCAACGTCTCGCGCTCGGCCCAGGCGGCGGAGCTGGAGCTGTCGCACCATGCCGGCATGGTACCGGTGGAGATGGTCGGCGGCAGCGCCTTCCCACCCATCGGCCAGTTGCCGTACCTGCTGACCTTGCCGCCGTACGGCTTCTACTGGTTCCAGCTGGCGCCGACCAACCAGATGCCCAGTTGGCACCAGGAGCCGGTGGAAACCATGCCGGACTTCCAGACTTTGGTGCTCAAGCGCCTGGATACGCTCAACGCCGCCTGCAAGCGCATCCTGGAAACCGATGCGCTGCCGGCCTACCTACCCAAGCGGCGCTGGTTCGCGGCCAAGGACGTGCCCATCGACTCGATCCGGATCTGCTACAGCGTGCCCTTCGGCGACCCGCAGCGGCCGGTGCTGCTCTGCGAGCTGTGCGTCGAATCGGCCGGGCGCAGCGACCTCTACCAGCTGCCGCTGGGCTTCCTCGACGAGGCCGACTTCGGCACCGCGCTGCCGCAGCAACTGGCCCTGGCGCGGGTGCGGCGCGGCCCGCGGGTCGGCCTGATGACCGACGCCTTCGCCCTCGAGCAGTTCGTCACCGGGGTCATCCAGGGCCTGCGTGACGAGCTGGTGCTGCCGTGCAACGACGGCGAGATCCGCTTCGTGCCGATGCCGCAGCTCGCCGAGCTGCAACTGCCGGCCGAGATCGAGGTGCGCTATGTCTCGGCGGAGCAATCCAACAGCTCGGCGATCATCAACAACTCGGTGATGATCAAGATGCTCCGTCGCGTGGCAACGGGCATCCACCCCGAACTGGAAATGGGCACCTTCCTCACCGAACGCGGTTTCGGCCATATCTCCGGCATGCTCGGCCAAGTCAGCCGGATCAACAGGCAGGGCGAGCCGGTGGCCTGATGGTGGTGCAGCACTACCTCGACAGCCAGGGCGATGCCTGGGAGTGGACGCTCAACACCCTCGACCGCGCGGTGCGTGACGAACTGGCCGGCGGCGTGTCGCTGCACGAGAACCAGTTCAGCGCCCTCGACGAGCTGGAGGCCTTCAACCGTCTGCTTGGCCAGCGCCTCGGCGAGATGCACATGCTGCTGGCCAGCGATACCGATGATCCGGCCTTCCGTCGCGAGAGCACGGACAAGAAGCAGACCACGGAATGGGCCGCAAGCGTCGCCGAACAGCTGGACCAGGCGCTCCAGCGTCTCGCCGAGCACCGCGGCGACCTCGAGCGCAAGGATGCCGCGGCCCTCGGCCAGCTTCTCGAACGTCGTACCGAGCTGCTCGCACAAGTGAAACGTCTGGCTGCTAGAACCCAGGGTGGACTACGTACCCGCGTGCACGGCGACCTGCACCTGGGGCAGGTACTGGTGGTGCAGGGCGATGCCTATTTCATCGACTTCGAGGGCGAGCCCTCGCGGCCGCTGGACCAGCGGCGTGCCAAGCACAGCCCGTTCAAGGACGTTTCCGGCCTGCTGCGCTCCTTCGAGTACGCCGCGGCCATGACCATCCGCGGTGCGCAGGTCAGCGACAGCTCCGCCGAGGCCGACCAGGCACGGCAGAACATCGCCGCCAATTACCAGCGGAGCGCGCATGGGGTATTCCTCCAGGCCTATCGCGAGGCGACCGCCGAGTTGCCGCATGCCTGGCGCGACGAGCATGGCGCGAATGCTGCAATGCTGTTGTTCAGCCTGGAGAAATGCGCGTATGAAATCGTCTACGAGGCAGAGAACCGCCCGGCCTGGCTGGTTGTCCCGCTGCAGGGGCTGCTGAGCCTGACCCAACAGCTTTTCGATGGAGGCTCCAATGACTGACCGCCCGGTTCTGACGACGCCCGGGGAAAACCTGCTGCCCAGCGATGCCGAGGTCGACGCGCTGGTGCGAGCCGAGCATGGCGACCCGTTTTCCATTCTCGGCCCGCACCCCGACGGTGACGGCATGGTGGTGCGCGCCTACCTGCCCAACGCGCTCGGCGCCGAGGTTCTGGAGCGCAGCAGCGGCCGGGTACTGGCGGCGATGGAGCAGGGCCAGGTACCGGGCTTCTTCTTCGCCCGCCTGAGCAACCTGCAGCCCTATCTGCTGAAGATCCGCTGGGCCGGGGGCGAGCAGATCACCGAAGATCCCTACAGCTTCGGCCCCCAGCTGGGCGAGCTGGACATGCACCTGTTCTCCGAAGGCAATCACCGCGAGATCGGCCGGGTGTTCGGCTCGCAGGTCATGGAGGTCGATGGGGTGCAGGGCGTGCGCTTCGCCGTCTGGGCACCGAACGCGCGGCGCGTCTCGGTGGTCGGCAGCTTCAACGGCTGGGATGGCCGCCGACACCCGATGCGCCTGCGCTTTCCCTCCGGCGTATGGGAACTGTTCATCCCGCGGTTGCAGCCGGGGGACATCTATAAATACGAGATTCTCGGCCCGCACGGCATCCTGCCGCTCAAGGCCGACCCGATCGCGCTGGCCACCGAGCATCCGCCGGGCACCGCTTCGGTGGTCGCGCGGCCGCTGGAATACGAGTGGAAGGACCAGGCCTGGCTGCAGCAGCGCGCCGCGCGCCAGTCGTACCAGGCGCCGATGACCATCTACGAGCTGCACGCCGGTTCCTGGCGGCGCGAGGGCGGGGAAGGCGGGCGCCTGTACGACTGGCATGAGCTGGCCGAGCGGTTGATCCCCTACATCGTCGACCTGGGTTTCACCCATATCGAGCTGATGCCGATCATGGAGCACCCGTTCGGCGGTTCCTGGGGCTACCAGTTGCTCTCGCAGTTCGCCCCCAGTGCCCGCTACGGCACCGCTCACGACTTCGCCGCGTTCGTCGACGCCTGCCACAACGCCGGCATCGGCGTGATCCTCGACTGGGTGCCGGCGCATTTTCCCACCGATGCCCACGGTCTCGGCGAATTCGACGGCACGGCGCTGTACGAATACGCGCACCCGTTCGAGGGTTTCCACCAGGACTGGGACACCTACATCTACAACCTCGGTCGCACCGAAGTGCATGGCTTCATGCTGGCCTCGGCGCTGCACTGGCTGCGCGAGTTCCATGTCGACGCGCTGCGCGTGGATGCGGTGGCTTCGATGCTCTACCGCGACTACTCGCGCAACGAGGGTGAGTGGATTCCCAACCGCCACGGCGGGCGCGAGAACCTCGAGGCGATCGATTTCCTCCAGCACCTGAACGACGTGGTGGCTACCGAGACGCCCGGCGCGCTGGTGATCGCCGAGGAATCCACGGCCTTCCCGGGGGTGAGCAAGCCGACCCGCGATGGCGGGCTGGGCTTCTCCTACAAGTGGAACATGGGCTGGATGCACGACACGCTCAAGTACATCCACGAGGACCCGATCCACCGCCAGTACCACCACGACAAGATGACCTTCGGTCTGATCTATGCCTTCTCCGAGCACTTCGTGCTGCCGATCTCGCATGACGAGGTGGTGCACGGCAAGGGCTCGCTGATCGACAAGATGCCCGGCGACCGCTGGCAGAAATTCGCCAACCTGCGCGCCTACCTGTCGTTCATGTGGTCGCATCCGGGCAAGAAGCTGCTGTTCATGGGCAGCGAGTTCGGCCAGTGGCGCGAATGGAGCCACGACCGCGAGCTGGACTGGTATCTGCTCGACGAGCCGGACCATCGCGGCGTGCAGAATCTGGTGCGCGATCTCAACCGCCTGTATGGCCAGGAGCCCGCGTTGCACGAACTGGACAGCGACCCGCGGGGTTTCCAGTGGCTGATCGGCGACGACCGCGCCAACAGCGTGTTCGCCTGGCTGCGCAAGAGCTCGACCGGGCATCCGTTGCTGGTGGTGGGCAACTTCACCCCGGTGGTGCGCGAGGGCTACCGCATCGGCGTGCCGGTGGATGCCAGGTGGCTGGAAGTGTTCAACAGCGATGCCGAATGCTACGGCGGCTCGAATACCGGCAACGGCGGCGGCATGCTCGCCGAGCCGATCGTCAGCCACGGCGAGAAGTTCTCGCTCCTGCTGACGCTGCCGCCGCTGGGCGTGCTGGTGTTGCGGCCGCAGGTGTAGCAGCAGCGCTGAGCATGCTGTAGCCGGCTTGCCGGCGATCATCGGCGTTGCGGCGGATCGCCCGCAAGCGGGCTCCTACGAGCCCCAGGGGCTTCCCGCTTGGTGCTCCGCGAGGGCTACGCCCCACGCGGCGCCTGGGGCTGGTTGCCGTTGTGGCGCAGCTTCTTGGCCCGCGCTTCCAGTGCCACGTACAGCAGCGTGGCCAACAGCAAAGGAATCAGAAAGTAGACCACCCGGTAACCGATCAGGCCGCCGACGATGGCGGCCTTGCTCATCTCGTCGGCCAGCATGGCGACGAATACCGCCTCGATCACGCCGAGCCCGGCGGGAATATGGGTGACCACGCCGGCGATGCTGCTGATCATCAGGATGCCCAGCACCTCGGGGTAGGCGGCCTGCCGGGAGAGCATGAAATAGACCACCAGGGCCATCAGCGCCCAGTTCGCCGCGCCCAGCAGCATCTGCACCAGCGCCATCCGCAGCGAGGGCAGGTGGATCTCGTGCCTGCGCACCGTCCAGTAGCGCCGCCTGGAGAAGCCGCACAAGCCGAGATACACCAGGCATGCCAGCAGCAGTCCAGCACCCAGCACGCGCAGTGCGGTGAAACCGATCTCCCAGCTCGCCGGCGGCTTTATCCAGCCCATGGCGAAGATCAGCCCGGCCAGCCACATGTAGCCCAGCCAGTTGGTCAGCAGGCTCATGGTGAATACCCGGGTGATCTGCGACGGGCGCAGCCCCAACCGGGAGTAGAGGCGAAAGCGCAGCGCGATGCCGCCGACCCAGGCGCTCAGGTTCAGGTTGAAGGCATAGCAGACGAAGGTCACCGGCAGGATCTGCCGCACCGGCAGGTCATGGCGGGCGTAGCCCTTGCCCAGGACATCGAAGAAGCAGTACACGGCGTAGCTGCCGAATGCCGCCGCACCGGCCATCCACAGCGTTTCGGCGCGGTAGTTGCGCAGCGTGGCGTAGACCTCCTGCCAGTCCAGGTTGCGTGCCAGGCCGATCAACAGGCCGGCCACCAACGCGAAGAACACGTAGGTGAGGATTTTCTTGATCAGCGGCCAGCGCCGCTGCCATCTGCCTGCGCCTTGGCTTCGCTCGGCTGGCTCATCGTTGTTCTCGCTGCATGGGTGAGGGGGCCGGGTCCATGGGCGGGGCATCCGGGTCGAGCAGTTCGAGCCGCGGCCGGTGGCTGGGGAACAGTTCCACCAGGCCGGGAAAATGCCGCAGGAAGTGGAAGATCAGGAACGCCAGCGGCGCACGCCACCAGAAGCCGCGGATGATGCGTTCCAGCGGGATGCGCCGGCAGTCGGTCTGCAACAGGTAGTCGAGCCGCTCGTGCAGATGGCGATTGAACACGTGGTCGCGGATGATCAGGTTGGCTTCCAGGTTGAGCGACAGGCTCAGCGGATCGAGGTTGCTCGAGCCCACGGTCGACCATTCGTAGTCGGCCAGGGCGACCTTGCCGTGCAGCGGCCGGCGGCAGTATTCGTGAATCTCCACACCGTCGCGCATGAGGTAGTTATAGAGCATGCGCGCGCCGAACTTGGCGATCGGCATGTCCGGCTGGCCCTGGAGGATCAGGCGGACCCGCACGCCACGCCGCGCGGCATTGCGTATCTCCCGCAGCACGCGATAACCGGGAAAGAAATAGGCGTTTGCAATCAATAATCTGGAGCGCGCATCTCGAATTGCCTGGAGGTAATGCTGCTCGATGTCATTGCGGTGCTGGTCGTTGTCGCGGATGACGAACAGCGCCCGCGCCTCGCCGCGACTGACACCGCCGTAGCCCGGCGCCTGCGGCCAGGTCCGCCGCTGCCACCAGCGGCGCGTCGGTTTGTCCGGCGCGATCTGGCTCAGCGCGAAATGGTGCAGGTCGTGCACCACCGGGCCTTCCACCTGCAGGGCGTAGTCCTGCTTGGCGCCGGGGCCGAAATCACCCAGGTGGTCGGCGGAGAAATTGATGCCGCCGATGAAGGCGATCTCGCCGTCGACGACGACGATCTTGCGGTGCATGCGGCGGAACACGTTGAGGCGGCGGCCCATCAGGCGCTTGCCGGGGTCGAACATGTGGATGCGGATGCCGGCATGGGTCATCTGCGCAACGAATTCGCCGTGCAGGTCGGCCGAGCCGTAGCCATCGACGGTGACGTCGATGCTGGCACCGTTCGCGGCAGCGGCGATGAGGGCCTTCTGCAATTCGATACCGACCTTGTCCTGGAACAGGATGAAGGTTTCCAGCAATACCTCTTTCTTGGCCTGGGCGATGGCCGTGAACACACGGGGAAAGAATTCTTCGCCGTTCTCCAGCAACTGAAGGCGATTTCCGTCTCTCCAGTGGAATTTCATAGGTGTATCTCCACCGCAAGGGCAGATGATCGGACAAGTGCGTCCAGGGTTTGTTGCCGAGGATCTTCGCGCCGTGGCTGCTGGCATTGCGTATGTAGACGCGATCCAGGCGCAGCAGTGGCCAGCGCGCCGGGAAGGTCTTGGCCACCTGCCCCTGGGAGACGGCGAACGCCTCGTGCAACCCCGCGCAGCGGTCGAGTGTGCGGGTGGCTTTCAGCCGCCAGTCGTTGAAGTCGCCGGCCACCACCACCGGCGCGCCTTCGGGAAGGGTGTCGAGCAGATCGCAGAGCAGTTCGAGCTGCTGCTGGCGGTGGGATTCGCGCAGCCCCAGGTGCACGCAGATCGCGTGGAATTCGTCGTGGCCGGGCACCTGCAGCACGCTGTGCAGCAGCCCGCGGCGTTCCGGCCCGGCGATGGAGATGTCTAGGTTCTCGTAGCGCAGGATGGGGAATTTCGACAGCAGTGCATTGCCGTGGTCGCCGTCGGGATAGACCGCATTGCGCCCGTAGGCGAAGTCGGTCCAGATGCTGTCGGCGAGAAACTCGTACTGCGGTGCCGCCGGCCAGTTGTGAAAGCGCAGTGCGTGCTTCTCGTGGGTGCCGAGCACCTCCTGGAGGAACACCACGTCGGCCGCAACGCTGCGCACCGCCTCGCGCAGTTCCGGCAGGATGAAGCGGCGGTTGAAGGCGGTGAAGCCCTTGTGCGTGTTCACCGTGAGTATGCGCAGCGAGTTGACCGCGGTGGCCATGTGCGCATCGAGATCGATGCTTTCGATGGGGTGGTCTTTATCCAGAGTCAAGCGAATGCTCCTTCTTGCAACTGGCCGGGCGTGGCCTGCAGGCCCTCGTCCAGCCCGAGCCGGCGCAGCAGCTGCCGCGCGTCGTAGGGCGCACGGACCTTCACGTCGTTGTCGAAATAGCAGTACACCTCGCGCGAACGGGCTGGCGACGCCTCGGACGCGGTGATCAGTTGGGCATCCTCGGGCTGCGAGCCGCTGTTCCACAGGCGAATGCGCCGGCACCAGCGTTCCAGGGCCTGGTCGGTATAACCGCTGGTGTAGAGCTCTTCGGCGCCATGCAGGCGGATGTAGACGAAGTCGCTGGTCAGGTCCTCGCGGTAGGGCCACTTGCCGGCGGTATCGGCGACCACCAGCGCCACCCGGTACTGGCGCAGCAGCTCGATGAAGGCGGGGTCGACGAAGCTCGGGTTGCGAATCTCCACGGCATGGCGCATGGGGCGCTTGCGGTCGATGGCGAGATGGCTGCGGCCCTGCATGCGCGCCTCGCAGCCCTTGGCCATTTCCAGCGCGGCGGCGCTGTCGTGGGGCAGCAGGCGCAGGAAGCTCTCGAACAGCGCGGGGTCGAAGCGGAAGGAGGGCGGGAACTGCCAGAGGATCGGCCCGAGTTTTTCCTTGAGCAGGAACAGGCCCGAGGCGAAGAAGTTGGCGATCGGTTTCTCCACCTCGCGCAGACGCAGGATATGGGTGACGTAGCGCGGCGCCTTGACGCTGAAGACGAAGCCGTCCGGGGTATCGGCGTACCAGTCGGCGTAACGCTCGGGCGTCTGCAGTGCGTAGAACGAACCGTTGATCTCGATGCTGTTCACCGCCCGCGAGGCGAAGCGCAGTTCGTTTTTCTGCGCCAGCCCCTTGGGATAGAAATCACCTCGCATGGTGCGTAACGCCAGCCGGATATGCCGATATGGATGGCGGCCATCCTACTCACCTGCTAGCCGGGACTCTGCATCGAGGTCGGATCGCTGGCCGGGAAAGTATCGGCGACCGCATCGTCCACCACCGTTTCCTCGCTGCCACGGCTGTCCCGCCGCTGCGGCTGGAGCTCGACCTTGATCCAGCCGTTCTCGCGCCGATCGAACGCCTCGAAGGCAGCGATCGCGTCGCTCATCGGCTTGATCTGGGTGAGGATCTTCGCCGGATCGATGCGCCGTGCCTGGATCATCTCGATCAGCAGCGGGATGTACTTGCGGTGGTGGCAGTTGCCCATGTTGATGGTGATGTTCTTGTTCATCGCCAGGCCGATGGGGAAGGTCATCGCATCCGGCGGGTAGACGCCGATGATCGACAACGTGCCAGCCTTGGCGAGGCTCTGTACCGCCCACTCCAGCACTTGGGACGGCGCATCGCCGGGCTGCCAGAGGCCCCGGTGGAGGCTTTGGCGGTCGTCCGGCTTGCCGGCGCAGCAGCCGTGGTCGGCATCGATGCCCACGGCATCGATCACGCGGTCGACGCCGATGCCGCCGGTCAGGCGCTTGAGGGTGGCGACCGGGTCCTCGCGGCTGAAATTGATCACTTCCGCGCCTGGTGCTGGGCCATGTGCAAGCGGTCGTTCAACTGGTCGATGGCGAACACCCGGCCGGCACCGAGCAGCTTGGCGCTGGCGATGGCGAACTGGCCGACCGGGCCACAGCCGTACACCGCGACGGTATCGCCACTGCCGACCTCGGCCATCTCGGCCCCGAAGTAGCCGGTGGGGAAGATATCGGAAAGCAGGATCGCCTGGTCGTCGCTGACCTCCGGGGGCAACTTGACCAGGCCGATGTTGGCGAAAGGCACGCGGGCCTTCTCGGCCTGCAGCCCATGGAACGGGCCGGTGGCCGACGGCCCGCCGTAGAAGGCGGTGCCGGCCTCCTTGCCATTGGGGTTGGCGCCGTCGCACTGGGCGAAATAACCGGCGCGGCAGTAGGAGCAGTTGCCGCAGGCGATGGTGGACGGGATCACCACGCGATCGCCGATCTGCAGGTTGCGCACGTCGGGGCCAAGCTCCTCGACGATGCCCACGCCTTCATGGCCGAGAATGGTGCCGGGTTGCATGCCGCTGAAGGTGCCGCGTACGAAGTGCAGGTCGGTGCCGCAGATGGCCGAGGCGGTGATGCGCACGATGCGTCGGTCGGCGCCTCGATGCGCGGCTCGGGCACATCGTCGAGGCGGATATCGCCAACGGCGTGGTAGACAACAGCTTTCATAACGACTCCATATCGCACCCCTTGATCGCACCAGGCGGTGTCAAGGGCGGGTGGTGGGTGGAGCTACAGTCCTGGTCGCTGTAGGCAATATCGAACGCGGGGCTTGTGCTACGGATTCGCCGGTACCGCGACGCAGCCGGACGTGAGGCGATTGGCACCGCGCTCACTTGTTCCGACTTTTTCCGGCTTTGGATGGTTCATCTTTTTTTGTCGCGGCAACGCTTCACGGCGGCGTCAGGCTCCATGGCAGCTCGCCGGAAAAGGCCTCGACCAGATAGTCGATCATCACCCGCACCTTGGCCGGCGGGCGCCGCTCGGGCGGGTAGACGGCATGGATGCCGCCGAGCGCTACGCAGGGCTGGTCCAGCTCCAGCGCAACCAGCTCGCCGCTACGCAGCGCCGGAGCCACGATGAACTGCGGCTGGTAGATTACGCCCTGGCCACCCAGGCCGCCGCCAGCAGCGCCGAGCCGTTATTGGCGACCAGATCGCCGCTGATCGCGACGCGCACCTGCGCATCGCGGCCAAAGGCCCACTGCTTGCTGCCGACCAGCGTCGACAGGCTGTAGCCCAGGCAGTTGTGCTGAGCGAGGTCCGCTACGCGCCGCGGGACACCCCGTTCATCCAGGTAGCGCGGGGCCGCGCAGACCTGCATCGCACAATCGGCAAGGCGCCGGGCCTGCAACGGGCTGTCCTCGAGCTGGCCGATGCGCACCGCCAGGTCCCAACCGCCGTCGAGCAGGTCGACCTGGCTGTCGCTCAGCCCCAGTTCCACCTTCACCGCTGGATGGCGCCGGCTGAAAGCCGGCAGCAGCGGGGCGATGTAGCGTGTGCCGAAGGACAGTGGCGCGTTCAGCCGCAACAGCCCGGTCGCCTCCACCCGTTGCGAGGCTATGCTGGCTTCGGCTTCGTCGATCTCCGGCAGGATACGTTGGCAGGCCTCCAGATAACGGCTGCCGGCTTCGGTGAGGCTCAGGCGTCGGGTGCTGCGGTGAAACAGCTTCACCCCCAGCCGCGCTTCCAGCGCATCGACGTGCTTGGTCGCCATTGCCGGCGACATGCCCAGATGACGCGCCGCAGCCGAGAGACTGCCGGCGCTGGCCGCCCGGACGAATACACGCATGCTGGTGATACGGTCGAGCATCTGGTTTCCTACCCTGGGTATGAAGTGTTCGCGATTCTTGCCGGGTTCTCCCGGGCAGGAGTGTAATTCATGCTGTCGACACGTTCATTGCACGGGTATGGGCCATGGCCACATCGAACACTTCATCCCTCGAACAGCGCATGCCGACCCTGTTCGTTCCGCATGGTGCCGGGCCGTGTTTCTTCATGGACTGGAACCCGCCAACCGCCTGGAACGCCATGGCCGAATTCCTCAAGGGCGTGGCCGCCAGCCTGCCGGCGAAGCCGAAGGCCATTGTGCTGGTATCCGGGCACTGGCTGCAGCCGGCATTCGGCGTCACCAGCGCTGCACGCCCGGGGCTGATCTACGACTACCATGGCTTTCCGCCGCATACCTACGAACTGCGTTATCCCGCGCCGGGGCAGCCGGAGCTGGCCCGGCACGTCACCGAGCTGCTTGGCCAGGCCTCGCTGGCGGCCCGCGAGGAGCCGCAGCGCGGGTTCGACCATGGCATGTTCATCCCGCTGAAGCTGATGTTCCCCGGCGCGGATATTCCGGTGGTGCAGCTGTCGCTGCGCAGCGATCTCGACCCACTCGCGCATATCGAGGCGGGCCGCGCGCTGCAACCCCTGCGGGACGAGGGCGTTCTGATCGTCGGCAGCGGAATGAGCTTCCACAACATGCGCGGCTACGGCGATCCACGTTTCGGGCCGATTTCCGACACCTTCGATCGCTGGCTGACAGCCGCGGTCGAGGCTGCCCCGGCAGAGCGCGATGATCGGCTGCAGCACTGGGAGCAGGCACCCGCGGCGCGGCTCTGTCATCCTCCGCGCGCCGAGGAGCATCTGCTGCCGCTGCTGGTCGCTGCCGGAGCGGGAGCGACGTCGAGCGGTCGGAAGGTATTCGCCGATCGCGTTATGGAAACCACCTTGTCAGCCTATCGATTCGGCTGAACGAATACCCGACCAGGGCTGCAATCCTCAGGAGAAACCCAATGCACACATCCCATGCGCAGGTTGCCACGGCGAACCCGGCACGACTGATCAAACGCCTGTGCAATCACTGGCGGCACAAGTTTCCGGTGCAGGTGGACGAGCAGGGCGGCGAGATCGAGCTGCCGCTCGGCCAGTGCAGCCTGCAGGTATCGCCGGCCGGCCTGCAAGCGCGATTGCAGTCTCCCGATCCGGAGCAGCTGCAACGCATGCAAACGGTGGTGGCCGATCACCTGCAGCGCATGGCCGGCGACGAATCGCTGGGCATCGCCTGGCTTTCCGGCCCCGCCTGACCTCACTGGCGGCTCAGGGTGAAGTTGGGCAGTGACTCCACCGGCTGGGTGAACCGGAAAGGGATCGACAGCATGCGCTTGCCGTAGGGCTTCTGCACCACGAAATGCAGATGCGGCCCGGTGCTGCGGCCGGTACTGCCCGATTTGCCGAGCAGCGTACCGACCTTCACCGGCTGGCCCGGCTGTACCCGCACCGAGCCACGACGCAGGTGCAGATAGGCGCTGTGCGTGCCGTCCTCATGCTCGATACGCACGTAGTTGCCGGCCGGGTCGGGCAGGCGGCCGCCCTGGCCGTTGCGTACCTTCACCACGGTGCCCGCCCGTGCAGCCACGATCGGCGTACCCACCGGCATGGCGATATCCACCGCGTAGCGGCCGCTTGGCGAGTTGTGGCTGAAGTCGCCCCCGGCCCCCTGGGATATGCGAAAAGGCCCGCCTTGCCAGGGCAGCGCATAGGCCGGCCCGGCGACCGATCCAGGCTGGTCCGGCTCCGGCGAAAAGACCAGCGCATAGCTGAACGAATGCTTGAACATGATCGGCCCACCGGGCTGGCGCTTGCTCAGCGTGGCCACGCGCACTCGGCTGTTGGCGGGCACCGTCTTGCGGATCGGCCCCTTGCCGACACCGGCCACATTCACCCTGCGGGTGAGCCGCAACGTCACTTCCACCGGTACATCCAGGGTATTGCTGACATCCATCACCTTGCCGCTGCCGGCACGGTTGATGAACAGGCGCACGCTCCCGGGCTTGCCGGTGGCGTTCGTTTGATTGCTGGTAGCCAGGACGGGCAGGGGCGCAAGGCCCAGCAGTAATAGCAGCGGATAGACGAGTGGGCGCAAAGGGTGCATGGCGTGATCCTTCACGGAAGGGACAACCTGCCGACGCGGCGACGGGCAGGACGAATCCGTCGGTTCGTTGGAGATGGCCGCGTTCGTTTTGGGACTTGGCTCACAGGCCTGGGTTCATGACCGCACGTCGGTATTCCAATTGGTGATCGGCTGAAGCGGCATAGGACGGCATGAATTCGACTCCGGTATGGAGGCTTGCTTGCATTGTTCTCCGGTCGAGATAAGATAGTAATCAATTACTATCTTTTGGGCGTCACCATGGACAAACACTCCAAACACCTCTCAGCTAGCGAACGCCGGGCTGTAACGGTCGAATCGGTAGTCGAGCTAGCCGGATCGAAGAACCCCAGCGAGATCACGACTGCGGCGATCGCCAAGCACATGCACGTGACCCAAGGCGCGTTGTTTCGGCATTTCGCGAACAAGGACGCTATCTGGCAAGCAACGATGGAATGGGTGGCCGAGCGCCTGCTCGCGCGGGTCGATCGCTCCGCTCAGGGCATCGAATCCGCTCTGGGGGCAATGGAGGCGATGTTCATGAGCCATGTCGAATTCGTCGCCGAGCACCCCGGGGTGCCACGTATGATCTTCGGTGAGCTGCAGCGTGCCGAGTCGACGGCGGCCAAGCGGATGGTACAGACGTTGATCCAGCGCTACGGGGAGCGTCTGCATCGACTCATCGAACGAGGCAAGTCGAGTGGCGAATTGTCCGCCTCGCTGGATAGCGAGGCGGCGGCGATGCTTTTCATCGGAACGATCCAGGGCTTGGTGATGCAATCGCTGCTGGATGGAGACGTAGAACGAATCCGCCGCGACGCACCTCGAGCCTTCGCGATCTATCGGCGCGGCATCGAGACTTCATCATGAAACGGCCTACGCTAAACCGTCGCGCCCTTGCGATGCTTGCGATAGTCGTACCGCTGGTTGTGCTGTTCGGATACGTCGGCCTGCGCTCGGGGCCGCTCGCGCCAGTCGCGGTGACGACCGTGCCGGTGGCGTCACGGTCGGTTGCGCCGGCACTGTTCGGTATCGGTACGGTAGAGGTGCGCTACACCTACAAAATCGGCCCAACCTCGACCGGGCGCCTCCGGCATCTCGATGTGCATGTCGGAGATCGGGTCATGGCGGGGCAACTGCTCGGAGAAATGGATCCCATCGATCTCCACGAGCGGATGCGCGCGCAGGAATCAACCGTCAGAAGTGCCGAGGCGAGCCTGCATGAGGCAGAACTCAAGCAGGCCTACGCCAGTACCCAGGCCCGGCGTTATGCGCAACTGTTCGCGGCTCGCGCAACCAGCGAAGAAATCGCCGTGACGAAGCGACATGAGCTGCAGCTCGCCGATGCCGCGCTGGCTTCTGCTTCCGGCCAACTCGCCCGGGCACGCGCCGACCTGGAGGTCCTGTTGGCGCAGTATCAGGATTTGCGCCTGATTGCTCCGGTGGACGGCATGGTGGCCATGCGCGATGCGGATCCGGGATCGACGGTTGTAGCCGGGCAGGCAGTCGTGGAGATCATCGATCCCGGTAGCTATTGGATCAATGTACGCTTCGATCAGGTCGGCGCGACAGGGCTCGCCGAGGGGCTGCCAGCTCGTATTGTGCTGCGCTCGCGGGCTGGCGAAGCACTGCCGGGGCGTATTTTGCGGATAGAACCCAAGGCCGATGCGGTGACGGAGGAACTGCTGGCCAAGGTAGTCTTCGATACGCCCCTCGAACCTCTGCCACCAGTGGGTGAACTGGCGGAAGTGACGATCGAAATGCCGGCGCTTCCGGCCGCGCTGGCCATCCCCAATGGCGCCGTCAGGCGTGACCGCGACACCATTGGCGTCTGGCGAATACTGAATGGGAAATTGCATTTCACTCCGGTCCAACTCGGGGCTGCCGACCTTACGGGTTATGTACAGGTGACCAGAGGGCTCGAGAGCGGGGATCAGGTTGTTCTGTACAGCGAGTCTGCCCTCGCGGCGCACAACCGTATTCATGTCGTCACGCAGATTCCGGGCGTAGCGAGATGATCAGCCTAGCTGGCCGAGACATCCTGCATGCGTGGGGCAAGTTCCTCTTCACCGGTATTGGGCTGGGCTTGCTGATCGGTGTCACGCTGGTCATGGCTGGGCTGTACCGCGGCATGGTGGACGACGGCAAGGTCCTGCTCGACAACAGCGGTGCGGATCTCTGGGTGGTGCAACGGGATACGCTGGGCCCCTACGCCGAGTCGTCCAGCATCAACGACGATCTGTATCGCACGATTCTGGCCATGCCGGGGGTTTCGCAGGCGGCGAACGTCACCTATCTGACCATGCAGGTACGCAAGGAAACCAGCGACGTGCGTGCCATGGTGGTCGGCATGGCACCTGGCGAGCTGGGGGATACACCAGGCTGGCCCAGCTATTTGATCGCCGGACGCCAGATCACCCGCGGTCACTACGAAGCGGTAGCCGATATCGCCACCGGGTTTCAGCTGGGGGATCGGCTCGTCATTCGCCGCAACCAGTACACGGTTGTCGGATTGACCCGGCGAATGGTGTCGTCGAGTGGCGACCCGATGGTGTTCATTGCGCTCAAGGATGCCCAGCAGGCGCAGTTCCTCAAGGACAACGACGCCATCTGGCAAGGTCGGCGCCGAACGGCCGCCAATCCCGTATTCGATCGTCCCGACGTGCCCGGGCTGCTGGAGGCCGTCACTGCTGACCAGGCTGCCAATCCATACGTCAACGCCGTCTTGGTCAGGTTGAAACCAGGCCATTCGGCAGATGCAGTGGCCGAATCCATCCGCCGCTGGAAGCGGCTGACGGTCTACACCCGCGATCAGATGGAGCAGATTCTCGTCGGCAAGTTGATCGCCACCTCAGCCAAGCAGATCGGTATGTTCCTGGTAATCCTGGCCATCGTCAGCGCCGCCATTGTCGCGTTCATCATCTACTCCCTGACGATGGACAAGATCCGCGAAATCGCCGTGCTGAAGCTCATCGGCACGCGAAACCGCACCATCGCCGCAATGATCATGCAGCAGGCGCTCGCCCTCGGGCTGATCGGCTTTGCCGTGGGCAAGATTGCGGCCACGTACTCCGCACCGCTGTTTCCCAAGTACGTACTGCTGATGCCGCTCGACTCCGTCGCTGGATTCCTTGCCGTGCTGGTTATCTGTGTGCTGGCCAGCATCGTTGCCATTCGCATCGCGCTCAAGGTCGATCCGGCAGAAGCCATCGGAGGCTGAAATGACTGGGAAAGGCATTCATATCGAAAACCTGAGCAAGCGTTATGGTGAGGGCGATACAGCCGTTTTCGCCCTGAAGAACGTGAACATGCACGTCGCCCCCGGCGAAGTGGTGGGGCTGATCGGTCCCTCGGGGTCGGGAAAGAGCACACTACTCAAGTGCCTTGGTGCCGTTATCGAACCAACGGCCGGGCGTATGACGCTGGGCAACGAGCTGATCTACGACGATGGCTGGAATGTTCGAGACCTGCGTGCCTTGCGCCGAGACAAGATCGGCTTCGTATTTCAGGCGCCGTATCTGATCCCGTTTCTCGACGTCATCGACAACGTTGCGCTGCTGCCGATGCTTGCCAAGATGCCCAACACCGAGGCCCGCCGTACTGCACTCGACCTGTTGCGTGCACTGGATGTCCAGCACCGCGCCACGGCGATGCCGTCGCAGTTGTCTGGCGGCGAGCAACAGCGCGTGGCTATTGCGCGTGGCTTGGTCAATCGTCCCCCTGTCATCCTGGCTGATGAACCCACCGCACCGCTCGACAGCGAGCGTGCCATGGCCGTTATTCGCATCCTCAATGACATGGCGCGCAAATTCGAGACCGCGATCGTTGTCGTCACCCACGACGAAAAAATCATTCCCACGTTCAAACGCCTCTATCACATCCGCGATGGCGTGACCCACGAAGAGGCAGGCGAGGGGCGATCATTCGAATGAGGCCGGAGCGAAGAGGGCGCCATGAAAGTTAGTAGTGCTCCACTCCCGGGCCTCATTCCTCTTCCTTGATCAACTCCAACAGCAGCAATGAGCGGCCGGTCACGGCGTATTCGTCGTTGAAGTCGAAGCGTTCCGGTCGTGCGGTGGGGTTGTTGGAGTCCGCCAGACGGTTCCAGAACACACCCTGGGGGACTTCGGGGAGGATGAAGTTGACCAGGTCGTGATGCGCGTTGACGATGATCAGCAGCGTCGCGTCGGAGCCGGCGCGCCTGATGCCGGTGGGCTGGGCGCGACCGTCGAGGAGCATGCCCATGCAGCGGTTGTGGCCGTCCTCCCATTGTTCGATGCTCATTTCCTCGGCATTCGGTGCCAGCCAGGTCACGTCCTTCACGCCCAGCTCTTCGTTGTAGGCACCGACCAGGAAGCGCCCGCGGCGCAGCATCGGGAAGCGCTGGCGCAGGCGGATCAGCTTGCGCACGAAGGCCAGCAGGCCGTAGCTGTCCTCGCTGATGTCCCAGTTCACCCAGCCGATTTCGCTGTCCTGGCAGTAGGCGTTGTTGTTGCCGTGCTGGGTGCGGGCGAATTCATCGCCGGCGACCATCATCGGCGTGCCCTGGGAGAACAGCAGGGTGGCGAAGAAGTTGCGCATCTGCCGGTAGCGCAGGGCGTTGATCTCCGGATCGTCGCTGGGGCCCTCGACGCCGTGGTTCCAGGACAGGTTGTTGTCGCTGCCGTCGCGGTTGTCCTCGTCGTTGTCTTCGTTGTGCTTGTGGTTGTAGGAGACCAGGTCCTTGAGGGTGAAACCGTCGTGGGCGGTGACGAAGTTGACCGAGCTGAACGGCCGCCGGCCGCGCTGGTTGAACAGGTCGCCGGAGCCGGTGAGGCGGCTGGCGAAGTCGGCGAGTTGCCCGTCGTCGCCTTTCCAGAAGGCCCGCACGGTATCGCGGAACTGGTCGTTCCACTCCGCCCAGCCCGGCGGGAAGCGACCGACCTGGTAGCCACCGGGGCCGCAGTCCCAGGGCTCGGCGATCAGCTTGGTCTTGGCCAGCACCGGGTCCTGGCGGCAGGCGACGAGGAAGCCGTGGCGTTCGTCGAAACCCTCGTGCTCGCGGCCAAGGATGGTCGCCAGGTCGAAGCGGAAGCCGTCCACGTGCATCTCGGTGGCCCAGTAGCGCAGCGAGTCGGTGACCATCTGCAGCACGCAGGGATGGCTCATGTCGAGGGTGTTGCCGGTGCCGGAATCGTTGATGTAATAGCGCTTGTCGTCGGGCATCAGCCGGTAGTAGGAGGCATTGTCGATGCCGCGCATGGAGAGCGTCGGGCCCAGCTCGTTGCCTTCGGCGGTGTGGTTGTAGACCACGTCGAGGATCACCTCGAGATCGGCATTATGCAGGTGCGCGACCGTTTCCTTGAACTCGCTGATCTTGCCGCTGGCCAGGTATTTCGGGTGCGGCGCGAAGAAGGCGATGCTGTTGTAGCCCCAGTAGTTGCTCATGCCTTTCTCCAGCAGGTGCTGGTCCTGGACGAAGGCATGGATGGGCAGGAATTCGATCGACGAGACGCCGAGCTTGCGGATGTAGTCGATCACTTCCGGCGTCTTGAAGCCGGCGAAGGTGCCACGAAGCTCGTCCGCCACCGCCGGGTGGCGCATGGTGTAGCCGCGTACATGGGTCTCGTAGATGATCGTCTTGTCCCAGGGTACCTGCACCGGATGGTCGCGGCCCCAGGTGAAGGCCGGTCGATGATCTTGCTCTTGGGCACGAAGGGCGCGCTGTCGCGCTCGTCGTAGCTGAGGTCGCCATCGGCATGGCCGATCGTGTAGCCGAACAGTGCCTCGGACCAGCGCAGTTCGCCGACCAGTTGCTTGGCGTAGGGATCGATCAGCAGCTTGTTGGGGTTGAAGCGGTGGCCGGCGTCCGGTTCGTAGGGGCCATACACGCGATAGCCGTAGATTTGCCCCGGGTGCGCGTCGGGCAGGTAGCCGTGCCAGATCTCGTCGGTGTATTCGGGCAGTTCGATGCGCTCGATTTCGTTCTCGCCACCGGCATCGAACAGGCACAGCTCCACCTTGGTGGCATGGGCGGAGAAGATCGCGAAATTGACGCCCAAACCATCCCAGGTGGCTCCAAGGGGGAAGGGCAGGCCTTCGCGAATCCGGGATGGGGTCATGACCTGCGGCGCTTGGGGCTTTTTCTTGCTCATGATGTCTCCACTAACGGATTCTCGAAGGCGAACGGGACTGCCGGCATGGGCGATCATTCGACCGGCCCGATGCCGACAAGGTGCCGCCGCCGGTCAGCTCTCCTTCTTGACGCGCGGCGCGCGGGGCTTCTTGACGGTTGCCGCCGGGCTCGGGATAGCCGGGGTTTCCGCCTTCGGCGCGGCGCGCGAGGTGCGTGGCTTGCTGGCCGGGGCCGCCTTGGCCTTCGCTGCGGTTTTCGGTGTGGCGTCGGTGGGCTTGGTGGCGGTCTTGCGGGCACGGCTGGCAGGTTTGGCGGTGGGGATGCCGTTTTCCGCCTCGACCAGTTTGCACGCCATCGTCCAATGGCGCGCGTCCTGGCCATGCGGACAGCCTTCGGATTGCCAGATCTGGTAGGCGAACTCGCGGATACGTTGCTCTTCTGACTTCATTGTTGGGATTCTCCTGTGGGACTGATAGACGTATGCAGGACGGCCACCGACAGGCTGTCCAGAACCCGCGCAGCATCGAGCCTCGCTTGTCTGGATGTGACTGCCGTTCCGTCGAAAAGTCGCTTGAATTCACTACCGTCCAGCGCCTCGGGGAGTACTACCCGGGTATCACCCCAGCGCTGGTGGGGAACCACCGGCAGCGGACTGTCCGCCAGCAGGCCGGCGACCAGTCGAGGCACCACTACAACCAGCCATTCACCACCGCATTCGCGGGCGAAGGCGAGCAGGTGGGCCGCCTGCTCGCCCTCCACCGCGAGCGGCAGATAGCGTCCCTCGCTGAACAACCGTGGATAGCGGCGGCGAAGCTGCAGGGTACGGTTGATCAGCAACTGCTTGATGCGACCATCGTGCCAGCTGCCCAGCAACTGGTCGGGGCTCGCCTGGTCGTCCAGCGAAGCCCGGCGCGCGGTAAAATCCACCGGCCGCCGGTTATCCGGATCGACCAGGCTGAAGTCCCAGTATTCGGCGCCCTGGTAGAGGTCCGGCACCCCGGGCGTGGTCATGCGCAACAGGCTCTGCGCCAGGCTGTTGAGCGCACCGACCGGTGCCAGTTCGGCGGCCGCGGCGGCGATCTCGCCACGCAGCGGCGCCCCTTCCGGACTCAGCAACAGGTATTCGACATAGCGTCGGCAGGCGCTTTCGTAAGCGTCGTTCGGATCGCTCCAGGTGCTGCGCAACTTGGCCTCGCGCACCGCCTTTTCCTGCCACTGCAGGATGCGTGCGCAATAGTCGTGCATGCCCTGCTCGTCGTCCGGGCCCAATGCCAGCGGCCAGCTGCCGAGCAGGATCTGGAACAGCATCAGCTCGTCGCCGGGCGCGGGGGCCGGCCCGTCATCCAGCACCTGCAACTGCGCGCGCGCCAGTTCGCGCCAGCGCCGCACCCGGGCGGCGAACCACTCGGCCCGTTCGCTGAGCACGGCGATACGGGCACGGGTGTCCTCGCCACGCTTGTGGTCGTGCGTGGCGGTGGTCAGCAGGTTGCGCGGATAGTGTGCGGCTCGCCAGCGGCATTCCTCGTGGAAGGCTTGCGGTGGTGCGCTGAAGCGCTGCGGGTCGAAGCCCACATCGTTGCGTGAGAGCAGGATGCCGGAGCGATAGCAGGCGGTGTCTTCCACGGCCTTGGCGGCGGCGGGCGAGGTCAGCTGCTGGAAACGGATGCAGGCCTGGCGGCGCAACTTGCGCAGCGGGCCACGTGGCAGATCGCGCAGGCTTTCGCCGCCGAGCCAGCGCCCGAGGTGCTCGAGCAATGGCCAGTCGCTTCGCCCAGGGTGCTACGGGCGCCTTCCAGGGCCTGCTGGAAGAACGGCTCGTCGAGGCGGCGGCGTCCCGGTGCCGCGATGTAGGTGCGGTACACCGGGAAATGAATGATGAGTTCGAGCAGCGCCCGGCGGATCGCGCCGAGGGTGATGTCGCGGGTCATCACGTCGCCGCGGGCCACCTGCAGCAGGGCCTGGGCGACGCTCTCGAAGTCGCCGGCCAGTGGCCCGGTCAGCACCAGTTGGCGCGCCTGGCGCGCTTCTTCGAGAAAGTCGGCGCCACGCCCGCTGCTATCGCTCCAGAGCGCGCAGAGCAATGCTTCGCCGGCCGGATCGTGCTGCAGCAGCGACACCTGGTTCATGAATTCGTAGCCGGTGGTGCCATCCACGCCCCAATCGTCGTGCAGGCGTTCGCCGGCGGCGAGAATCTTCTCCACGTAGATGGGGACGTGGTCCTGCAGCGCTTGCGGCGGGCGGCCGGCATTCAGCCGGTCGACACGCCGGCGCAGGCGGCGGCAATAGCCGCGTGGGTCGGCCAGGCCGTCGATATGGTCGATGCGCAGGCCGTCCACCAGGCCGTCGGCGATCAGCTGGAAGATCTTCGCGTGGGTTTCCTCGAACACCACTGGCCGTTCGACGCGCAGGCCGCCGAGTTCGTTGATGTCGAAAAAGCGCCGCCAGTTGATGTCATCGGCCGCGGTACGCCAGCTGGCCAGCCGGTAGTGCTGGCGTTCCAGCAGCCCATGCAGGCGCTGGAAGCCTTCTGCGCTGGTGCCATCGTAGAGCTTCAGCGCTTGCTCCAGCGCCTGCCGCGTGCCGGCGTCCTCCAGTTGCTGCGCCAGTTCGCTGCGCAGCAGCCGCGCAGTCTGATAGGGAGCGGGCTCGGTCTTCAAGGCATCGAAGTGTTGCGCCAGGGCGCGCAGCTGCGGGTGGTCGGCGGCGCGCAGCACCTCGCCATAGCTGGGTGGCGTGATGGGGAAGCGGTGCTCGTAATGCTCGGCATAGAGCGAGCCGTTGTCCGCATCCAGCGTCAGCACGACCTTGCCCTGCTGCAGGGCCTCGCCGTAGTCGCTGCCGAGGAAGGGCACCAGCAGCTGGCCTTCGAGCAGCGGGTCGGGTGAGTTCCATTCGATATCGAAGAACAGCGCGTAGGGGCTGCGTCGGCCCCACTCCAGCACATCGAGCCACCAGGCGTTGCCGGCGCCGCCGACCGCCATGTGGTTGGACACGATGTCCAGGATCAGGCCCATGCCTTTTTCGCGCAGGGCCGCGACCAGCCGGCGCAACGCGGGCTCGCCGCCCAGTTCCGGATTGATGCGGGTCGGGTCGATCACGTCGTAGCCATGCATGGAGCCGGGGCGGGCGGTCAGCAGCGGCGAGGCGTAGAGATGGCTGATGCCCAGTTCGGCGAAGTAATCGACCAGAGCGGTGGCGTCGTCCAGGGTGAAGCCCCGGTGGAACTGCAGGCGCAGGGTGGCGCTGAGCTCTTTCATCATGGTGCCTCGTGCAATGCGTGCCGCGCCTCGACCAGGCACCTGAGGCGGCGGCTGCAGACTGGATCGTCGAGCAGCGTGGCACTGTCGGCAGGGTAGCGGCGGCGCCAGTTGGGATGCGTTTCGACTATGCCGGGCATGTTGGTCTGCTCCTCGAGGCCGAGGGCGTCTTCCACCGGGACCAGCACCAGCGGCGCCGGGGTATGGCCGATGAAGCAGACGCTGGCATCCACCGCCGCCGCCGGCTCCAGCAATTCCTCGCCGGGTTGCCCGGCGTCCTCGCGCAGGGCCCGGTTGAGGCCGGCGCGTTCGCGCGCGCGCCCGGCGAGCTGTTCATCGCGGGTGTGTTCGGCGTACTGCCCGACGCGAATCCGCCAGTCGATGTCGTGGCCCTGCCACCAGCCGCTGACCGTCGGGATGTCGTGGGTGGTGGTGGTGGCCAGCGCATGCCGGGACCAGTGCGCCGCCGGCAGGAAATTCGAGGCGCCATCGCGCTCGAAGAGCAGCACGCGCATGCCGAGGATGCCGCGGGCGGCGAGTTTGTCGCGTAATCCCGCCGGAATCGTGCCGAGATCCTCGCCGAGAATCACCGCCTTGTGCCGCCAGGCCTCGAGCGTCAGCAGGCGCAGCATGTCGTCGAGCGGGTAGTTGAGATAGACCCCATGGTCCGGCCCGGCCCCGATGGGGATCACCCACAGGCGCATCAGCCCCATCACATGGTCGATGCGCATACCGCCGGAGTGCGCCAGGTTGGCGCGCAGCATCTCGATGAAGGCGCGATAGCCATGCTCCTTCAACCCCCAGGGCGAGAATGCGCAGATGCCCCAGCTCTGCCCGTCGCGGTTGAGGATGTCCGGCGGCGCGCCGACGGTGAGGTCGGCCAGCACCTCGCCCTGGCGGCTCCAGGCCTGGCTGCCGCCGCCATCGGCGCCAACCGCCAGGTCGCTGATCAGGCCGATGCGCATGCCCGAGCTGCGCGCGGCTACCTGGGCCCGTTCCAGCCCGCGCGCCATCAGCCACTGGGCGAAGGCATGGAAGCTGACGGCATCGGCCTGTTCTTCGGCGAAGCGCTGCACCGCCGGGTTCTGCGGGTCGCGGTACGGCTCCGGCCAGTCGCGCCAGTGTTGCGGATGGCCTTGTGGCGAGCGCAGCGCGGCATGCAGGGCTTCGAAGCGGCAGTGGTTCTCCAGCGCTTCGCCGCCGGCCTTGCGAAAGCTCTCGAAGTCCTGCTGCAAGGCGTTGCCTCCGGTGCCGAAGTCATGGAACAAGGCCCGCAGCAGGCGCTGGCGAGCCTCGGCCACCGCCGGCCAATCGACCAGTTCGAGCTGCTCCAGGCGCCGCAGCTCGTCGCCCAGGCCGCAGCGCTCCACCGCCTGGTGCAGCGGATGATCGCCGAGAATGCTGCCCGGCGCGCTGTGCAGCACGTTGTAGAACAGCCGGCTGGAGGGCGAGTAGGGGCTGTACTGGTTCAGGTGTTCGCTGAACATCGCATGCACCGGGCTGATACCCAGGCGTCGGCGCCGTGGGCGGCGGCATTGCGTGCCATGCTTTCCAGCGCCTGGGTATCGCCGATACCGCCATCGCCCGGACGGCGCAGGCTGTAGAGCTGCACGGTGAGCCCCCAGGCGCCTTCGCCGGCGAGCTCGTTCACGGTTGGGCAGGAGGGTGGGGCGATGGCCAGGGTCACCTGGCGATCATCGATTTCCAGGCGGTGATAACCGGGGACCTCGATGGCCGGCAGTTGTGCATCGCCATCCAGCGCCGCATCGCGGTATTCGCCATTCTCGAACTGGAGGCTGAACCGCGTTGCCGGGGGGAAATAGGCGGATAGGTCCAGCCCCCGCCCCTGATCGCCCGTCAGCAGGGGCGGCAGGCTGGCGTTGCGGTTGTTCAGGTGCAGTTTCTCCAGGCTGGCGTCGATGTCCGCGGCGGTTTCGGCCGCCAGGCCCAGGCCGGCGAGCACGGCGCGCAATACCTCCGGCCGGGCGCGTTGGTCGCGACCATCGGCATCCACCCAGTCGATGGACAGACCTGCCGCTTCGGCCAGGTGGATAAGGCGTTCATCGCTCATGGGCATTCTCCAGATACAACCGGGCGCTGCGGGCCGGCAGCTGCCCGCGCGAGTCATCGGCCTCGCGGCTGTCGAACAGCAGGCGCGCCGCGGCCGGGGCGGCAGGCAGCGGAACCGCCGCCGCGCCAAGGTTCAGCTCCAGGCGCAGCGTGCTGTGGTCGCCAAGCCGCCAGTGCGCCAGGACCGCAGCGTCACCGAGCACCTGGGTGCCGCGAAATCGCGCACCGTCCAGACGCGGGATGATTTCGCGGTGGCGAACCTGCAGCAGCCGGCGATACAGCGCCGACCACTCGGCGTGCCCCGGCTCCCGGTGGCTGCTGAAATCGGGGCGGGAGTCCTCGAAGGTGGACAGGGCATTCGGGTCGGGAATGTGCTCGCGGACGTTTTCGTCGGCGAATTGGGCGAACTCGGCGAACTCGGCACGCCGGCCCTCGCGCACCGCGTCGGCCAGCTCGCCATGGTGGCTGGTGAAGAACAGGAATGGCTGGCGGGCGCCCCATTCCTCGCCCATGAACAGCAGCGGGACCATCGGCGACAGTAGCAGAACCGCGGTAGCCGCCCTGAGCGCCTCGGCATCGGCGAGGCTGACCAGGCGCTCGCCGAATGCGCGGTTGCCGGTCTGGTCGTGGTTCTGCAGGAACAGGACGAACGCCGTCGGCGGCAGGTGCGCGCTGGGCTCGCCGCGCGATTCGCCACGGCGGTTGTTCTGCCCCTGATAGATGAACCCTTCGCCGAGGAAGCGCGCCAGCTTGCCGGTCGCGTCTCGATGGTAGTCGGCATAGTAGCCTGGTTCTCGCCGGTCAGCAGGCAATGCAGGACGTTGTGGCCGTCGTCGTTCCACTGTGCAGTGAAGCCCTGGGTCAACAGGCTGGCCCGGTTGTCTTCGTTCTCCAGCACCAGGTGCACGTGGCGCCCGGGTTCGACCGTGGCATGCACGCGCTCGGCCAGCTCGGTGAGGAAGCTGCGGTCGGGAATGGCGTGCACCGCATCCAGGCGCAGGCCGTCGAAGCGGTAGTCGAGCAGCCACATCAGCGCGTTATCGATGAAGAAGTCCCGTACTTCGCGGCGGCGGAAGTCGATGGCATCGCCCCAGGGGGTCTGCTGGTCATGCCGGAAGAAGTGCCGAGCGTAGCGCCCCAGGTAGTTGCCGTCCGGGCCGAAGTGGTTGTAGACCACATCGAGAAACACCATCAGGCCCAGGCCGTGGGCCGTGTCGACCAGGTGCTTGAGCTCTTCCGGGCTGCCGTAGGCGGCTTCCGGCGCGTAGGGCAGGACGCCGTCGTAGCCCCAGTTGCGGTCGCCGGGAAATTCGGCGATAGGCATCAGTTCGATGGCGGTGACGCCCAGCTCGACGAGCCCGGCCAGGTGCTGCTCCACTGCGGCGAATCCGCCATAGAGGCCGGCATGCAGCTCGTAGAGCACCGTCTCGTGCCAGGGCCGGCCGCGCCACTCGGCGTTGCGCCAGCGGTAACCGGCGTGATCGACCACCACGCTCGGGGCATGCACGTCGCCGGCCTGGGCACGCGAAGCGGGGTCGGGCACCTCCAGCTCGTCGTCGATCAGGAAGCGGTACAGCGTGCCGGCGCCATACGGCACGTCGATGCTGTACCAGCCGTCTTTCTCGGCGCTCATCGGCAACGTTTGCGCACCCACTACGCTCAGGCTGACCTTCTGCGCATCCGGGGCCCAGAGCCTGAAACGGGTGGTCCTGCTATCCAGTATCGCCGGACCGTGCCGCCCGGCATGGGCACGTTGCCTCTGCATGGATCACCCTCGTCAGAATAGGGAAATACGGACCTCGCGGCGTTCGCCGAGCAGTTGCTGATAGAGCGCGTCATAAGGCCGATGGCGTGGCGCCAGAAGAAGCCGGCGGCCATCGCCCGACAGCGCATGGCGCTCAGCAACTGCGGGCGCTTGTGGATTTCCAGGGCGCGCTCCACGGCATGCCGGTAGCTGTCGACGCTGGGCTCGTCGAACAACAGGCCGGTGACGCCATCCTCGATGGAGTCCGCCAGGCCGCCGGTGCGACGGGCAATCGGCAACGAGGCGTAGCGCTGGGCGTACATCTGGCTCAGGCCACAGGGTTCGTAGCGTGAGGGCATCAGCAGGAAGTCGCTGCCGGCGAACAACCGCCGGGCATCGGTCTCGTTGAAACCGATATGCGCCGCGACCCGCCCCGGATAGCGCAGCGCGAGCTGGCGCACGTCCTCTTCGATATGGGGTTCGCCGCGGCCGAGAATGGCCAGCTGGCCGCCGCCCGCGACGATGCTGTGTGCCACATCGAGGGTCAGGTCCACGCCTTTCTGGTGTACCAGCCGCGATACCACGGCAAACAGCGGGGCATCGGAAGGGGCGAGGCCGAAGGTCTCGCGGATATAGGACGCGTTGTCCACCTTGCCGTCCCAGTAGCGGGCACTGAAGCCGCGCACCAGATGGGGATCGCTTTCCGGTTCCCAGCTCTCGTCGATGCCATTGAGCAGGCCGCTGAGCAGCCCCTGCCGTGCCTTCATGCGCAGGAAGCCTTCCATGCCGCAGCCGAATTCGGGCGTGGTGATTTCCTCGGCGTAGGTGGCGCTGACCGTGGTCACGCGGCTGGCGTAGGCGATGCCGGCCTTGAGCAACGAGAGTTTGCCGTAGAACTCCATGCGTTCGGGGTCGCAGGCCTCGACCGGAATTCCCAGCGGGCGCCGCAGGCTCATGTCGATGTTGCCCTGATAAGCCAGATTGTGAATGGTGAAGACGCTCGGGACGTTCAGGCCACGCCAGTGCATGTACGCCGGCGCCAGGCCCGCCGGCCAGTCATGGGCGTGAACCAGCTCCGGAGCCCAGCTGATGCAGGCGCTGCCGCCGGCGATCTCCGCGGCGGCCAGGCCCAGGCGGGCGAAACGCAGCGGATTGTCCGGCCAGTCGTTGCCGTGCTCGTCGCCGTAGGGCAGGCCTTCGCGTTCGTAGAGTTCAGGGCAGATCAGCACGTAGATGATCAGGCCGTCGGGCATGTCCATCCGGCCGATGCGGCAGCCCGGTATGTCGGCGTACGGCCCGAGCGCGCCAACGACGCGGATGGGCTGGCCGCAGTTCATCACTTGTGAATAGCCGGGAATCAATACCCGTACATCGTGCAGCCCGCCCAAGGCGCGGGGCAGGGCGGCGGAAACGTCGGCGAGGCCACCGGTCTTGACCAGGTCGGTCAGTTCGGAGGTGACGAAGAGGATTCTTCGTTTGTCGTCATGGCTACTGCGAATCTGCAATCTGGGGCGCATTGCCCGAGGTAGAACAGGTGTGGTTCTGAGCAGGCTGAAAGGCCGGGCGTTCACAGCGGCAATACTCATCATGATCTCCCCAGAGAGCTCCGGCTTCCAGGTGCCGGCGCCAGCTACGAGCATATTTCTCCCATGCAACGATCTGATGACCGTCACACACCATGAACACGACAAGGCTGAAATCTTGTTCGGAGCAGCCGCGAAGGCAGTAGAGCTGCGTTGGCCCTACCAAAAACCAGACATGACGTCGCGGTAGAAGTTCTTAAAATCAGACCAAAAAACCGCAGCTGGAACTCGTACCCTGGCAATCCGCTCCGAACATAAAGGCCGAAACGACTGTGGCCTGTAATGGGCTGGAGCAAAAAGCATGCAAGAGATCGAGCGTATCGTTGCGTTTCTTCAGCGCGAAGAGCTCAGGCTGGTCACCGCGGAGTCTTGCACCTGCGGGCTGATGGCCTCGCTGCTCGGTGATATTCCCGGCTGCGGCCAGGTACTGGATAGCGGTTTCGTGGTGTATTCGCCCAAGGCGAAGAACCGCCTGCTCAACGTGGATTTCGAGACCATCGAGCGATTCGGCCTCACCAGCGAGGAGGTCGCCAGCGAGATGGCCATCGGCGCCCTCAATGTCAGCGGCGCGACGCTGGCGGTCGCCAATACGGGGGTGGCGGACGATGAACAGCAGGACGAAGGCGGTACCCAGTGCTTCGCCTATGCACTGATGCGGGGCGAGCGACAGGTGGTGGTGAGCGAAACGGTGCAATTCGACGGCGACCGGGTGGAGATTCGCAAGCAGGCGGCACGGCATGGGCTGACCCGGTTGCCGAAGAAATATGCCGAACTGCTGGAGAGGCTTGAGTGATCGGATATGTGCAGCGCGAAATGTGGATATCGTCGCTATCCATTGGACTGAGGCGTTTGTTTTTCAGAATGCCTCCCCAATCCAGCCGGCGACTCCGTCAGTTCAGGCATGAGCTGCCGTAATGTGCAGTTCGATTCCCAAGGCGCGCATGACTTTCATCACGGTATCGAAGCGGGGCTGTGCGCCGGGTGCAAAGGCCTTGTAAAGGCTTGCCCGCCCCAAGCCCGAGTCCTTGGCTATCTGCGACATGCCGCGTGCTTTTGCCACGTGGCCAATCGCGCGGATCAGTTCGTCGGTGTCGCCATCGGTCAGAACCTGTGTCAGGTATTCAGCAATCATTTCCTCGCTATCGAGATAGTCAGCCGGGTCGAACTCGGTAATCACAGGTTTCATTGAATGTCTCCTGCCAGCTTCTTGGCCAGCTCGATATCAGGCGCATCTCGGAGACGCCGTCGCCTATGGCTTCACGTCACCCAGATTGCCTTCCCTGACGCGCGCCACGCGACGAATGATGGCTGCCTTGGCCTTGAGATCTCGATGGAAGTTCATAGACGTATGCTGCATCGGTCTGTGACTGGCTATCTATCCAGATAGTCTTCTGGGATTTCGACATGTTTCGCCCACCAAGAAAAAGTTGGCTCTGCGTCACACCGGCGGCTGCCGCTCCGGCTCGGTATGCTCGGGCGGCGACCTGTCCACCGTCTGCTTGTGCCCGACACTCAGGTCCGCGCGAACCAGGGGCAGTGCATGCGGGTACTGGCGCTGGATGAAGCCGAGCAGGTTCTCGCGGATATGGCAGCGCAGGTCCCAGTTGCGGGATGAGTCCGGCGAGCTGACCAGGGCGCGCAACTGGATGGATCGCTCGCCGGCATCGGTGACCTGCAATACGCAGACCCGGCCATCCCACAATTGCGGCACTTCCCGGCACAGGCGGCGCAACTCCTCGCGCAGCGGCTCAAGCGGCAGCGAATAGTCGGCCCAGAGAAATACCGTGCCGATGAGGCTGGAGCTGCGTCGGGTCCAGTTCTGGAACGGTTTCTCGATGAAATACTGCAGCGGTACCACCAGCCGCCGATCGTCCCAGATGCGCACCACCACGTAGGTCCCGGTGATTTCCTCGATACGGCCCCATTCGTTCTCGACGATCACCACATCGTCGAGGCGGATCGGCTGGGTCATCGCGATCTGCACGCCGGCGATCAGGTTGGCCAGCACCGGCCGCGCAGCGAAGCCCACCGCAAGGCCGGCCAGGCCGGCCGAGGCCAGCAGGCTCGCGCCGAATTGACGCGCACCGGGAAAGGTCATCAGCATCGCCGCGAGGCCCACCAGCAGCACGAAGAAACCCAGGGTGCGCAACAGCACGCGGGATTGGGTCTGGATCTGCCGTGCGCGCAGGTTATCGACCACGTCCACCGGGTTGCGCAACTGGATGAACAGCTGCAGCCCCCGCAACAGCCGCATCGCCAGCCAGGTGAGGGTCGCGATGATGAGCAGCGTGGTGACCTGCCGGGCCGCGCCGATCAGCAGCAGGTCGCTGGGGGCCGAGGCCCAGACGCCTTGCAGGCCGAGCAATGGCAGCAGCACCCGGGTGGGCTTTTCCAGCTGCTCGGCGAGTTCGCGCGTGAACACGAAGGCACGGGCCAGGCGCAGTACCAGCGCAGTCAGCACCCGGCCGAACAGGCTCAGTACCAGGGCCACGAACAGCGCGACCGCCAGTGTGCGCAACCCCGGCTGGCTGATGTACTGGTCCCACTGCAGAAGGAAGGCTGGAAGTTCTATGACGCAGGCTCCCGTTCGCTGTTTGTCTGGGCAATGACTGATCCGTCCATGCAAAGTTCATGGCCGTTTGCCCGCAGCGGCAGCCAGTCGGGCCGGGGGAACTCATGCCGGCGGGGCTACCTCACACATGACGACAGGGCTGAGAAGGCCCGTTCATTGGACCTGGCAGGAGTACCCACCATGCAGAGTGCACAAACTGGCAACGACATCCGTACCGAACGCCTGATCGAGTGGCTGCGCGATGCCCATGCGATGGAGGCGCAGGCCGAAACCATGCTGAAAAAGCAGGCCAGCCGCATCGAGCATTACCCCGAACTCAAGGCGCGCATCGAGCAGCACATTGGCGAAACGCAGAACCAGGCCAGGTTGATCGAGGGCTGCCTGCAGCGCTACGACAAGTCCTATTCCGGCTTCAAGGATCTCGGCGGCAAGATGATGGCGATGGGGCAGGCCATGGGCGGGATGATGCTCAATGACGAGATCGTCAAGGGCGTCCTGATGGGATATGTCTTCGAGAATCTCGAAATCGCGTCCTACAAGGTACTTATCGCCGCGGCGCAGGCGGTGGGCGACCAGCAGACCCAGGAAGTCTGCGAACGCATCCTGGTGGAGGAAATCGCCATGGCCGACTGGCTGCGCGATCACCTCGCCGAGCTGACCCAGGCCTACCTGACCCGCGCCATGGAGCCGAAGGTCGAAGCCAAGCGTTGAGTACAGCCTCCAGGACCCGAGCCGCCGCCCGTTGAGAAAACCTACTCCAAGGCGCCAAGGCGCTCGGGTTCGGCCGCGATGCTGCCCCGGGTCGCATACATCTCGATGCGCAGCTCCTGGGCCAGCCGCACCAGATTGGCGGCGTCGCGGCACTGATCGTAGGAAATGCCGAGGACGGTCAGTTCTTCGTTGCGGCAGGGTTCGCGATACAGACGTACGCTGAGCGAGCTATCCGGCTCCGTACGACATTCACACTGATAGGGGCGCAGGTAGGTGTGCAGAATCGCTTCGATCTTGAACAGTGGAAGACGCGTGCTCATAAATCCTCCCTAAAAGTTTGGAGGTGACTGAGGCGCAGCGACATCCTGCGCACCACCGATTTCCCGCCACCCTCCAACCGTAGCAGTCCCTGGCCGGTTGTAAATTGCGTCATATGGCCGCTCAGCGGATTAAATCCGCAGGGGCGGTCCAAGGCCTTCGGTGCCGCCGCCATTCATCGGAACGCAGCAACGGCCGGGGCGGCAGGCGTCCTGAACTCATGCCAGTGCAGGATGATCGAAATAAGAACGCAGCCATGCGGTCTTCGGTGGGCACCGGGTGGCTCGAACGATCCGTCCGCCACGCCAGACGGAGGACGACCATGGCCCTCGACGAATACCAGCGCATGCGCGATTTCGCCGCCACGCCCGAACCGGCGGGCGGCAAACCACGACGCAAGCGGGGCAAGGCGGCGCACGCACTGCAGTACTGCATCCAGAAGCACGACGCCACGCGCCTGCATTACGACTTTCGCCTGGAACTCGATGGCACGCTGAAAAGCTGGGCTATTCCCAAGGGGCCGAGTCTCGATCCCGGCGTCCGCCGCCTGGCCGTGCATGTCGAGGATCACCCGCTGGACTATGCCTCCTTCGAGGGGCACATCCCGGAGGGGCACTACGGCGCCGGCGACGTGATCGTCTGGGACCGCGGCGTATGGATACCGCAAGGCGATGCGCACGAGGGGTATCGCAAGGGCAAGCTCAAGTTCACCCTGCAAGGCGAGAAGCTCGCCGGCAGCTGGAACCTGGTACGCACGCGCATGGACGGCAAGAAGGAGCAGTGGTTCCTGATCAAGTCCCGCGACGAGGCGGCACGCGAGGAGAGCGAATACGACGTCGTCGCCGCGCAGCCGCACAGCGTGCTCAGCGACCGTACCCTGGTGCCGCGCAAGCGCGGTGCGGCGAGTGCGGCGAAGGCGGGGACCGAGCAAACGCCGCCCAGGCCGGTGGCACGCCCGGCCAAGGCTCGCCCCAAGAAACAGGACGTCTCGCTACAGGGGGCGAAACCGGCAGCCTTGCCCGACAGCCTGAAGCCGCAGCTGGCGACGCTGGTCGACTCGGTGCCCGACGGCGACTGGCGCTACGAGATCAAGTTCGACGGCTACCGCATCGTCGCGCGCATCGACTCGGGCAAGGTGCGGCTGTTCACCCGCAATGGCCATGACTGGACGGCGAAGATGCCGCAGCAGGCCGCGGCGCTGGCCGGCCTGGGCCTGGAGTCGGCCTGGCTCGATGGCGAGATCGTGGTGCCGAACGAGGAGGGCACGCCGGACTTCCAGGCGCTGCAGAATGCTTTCGAAGCCGGGCGCAGCGGTAATATCCTCTACTACCTGTTCGACCTGCCCTACCTGAATGGCATGGACCTGCGCGAAGTCCCGCTGGAGCAGCGCCGCGCCGCGTTGCGCGAAGTGCTGGAACGCAACGACAGCGACCTGCTGCGCTTTTCCGAGGACTTCTCCGAGCAACCGGACAGCATTCTCGAAAGCGCCTGCCAGATGAAACTCGAGGGGCTGATCGGCAAGCGCGCCGGCAGCACCTACACGTCGCGCCGCAGCAGCAGCTGGGTCAAGATCAAGTGCAGCAATCGCCAGGAGTTCATCATCGTCGGCTACACCCAGCCCAAGGGCACGCGAACCGGCTTCGGTGCGCTGCTGCTGGGGCTGCACGACGAGCACGGCGAGCTGCGCTACGCCGGCAAGGTCGGCACGGGCTTCAACCATGCCACCCTGCAGAGCCTGCACAAACAGCTGAAGCAGCTGGAAACCGGACGCAGTCCGCTGGCCAAGGCGCCGCCCGCCGCCGACGTGCGCGGTGCGCAGTGGCTCAGGCCCGAGCTGATGTGCGAGGTCGCCTATGCCGAGATGACCCGGCAAGGCGTCATCCGCCATTCGGTCTTCCACGGCCTGCGCACGGACAAGCCGGCCAAGGCGATCACCCGCGAGCGGGCCAGGCCGGTTGGCAACGGCACGCCGGCACGCCCCGAGCGCGAGAAGGCCGATCCGCTCGGGAACGGTCGGATCAGGATTTCCAACCCCCAGCGGATCATCGATCCGGCCAGCGGTACGACCAAGATCGAGCTGGCACGCTTCTATGCCCGCGTCGCGCCCTGGGCACTTCCGCAGCTACGCGCCCGCCCGTTGGCGCTGGTGCGTGCCCCGGAAGGCATCGAAGGCGAACTGTTCTTCCAGAAGCACGCCGACAAGCTGGCCATCCCGCACATGACCCAGCTCGATCCGGCGCTCGATCCCGAGCATGGCGCGCTGCTGGTGATCGACAGCGCCGAAGCGCTGGTCGGCGCGGCGCAGATGGGTACCATCGAACTGCATACCTGGAACGCCGTGGCGCCGGCGCTGGACCATCCCGACCGCTTCGTGCTCGACCTCGACCCCGACCCCGCGCTGCCGTGGAAACGGATGGTCGAAGCTACCCAGCTGACGCAGACCCTGCTGGACGAGATCGGCCTGGATTCCTTCCTCAAGACCAGCGGCGGCAAGGGCATGCACATCATCGTGCCGCTCAAGGCGGTGCACGGCTGGGGCGAGGTGAAGACCTTCAGCCACGCCGTTGCCAAGTACCTGGCCAAGCTGCTGCCCGGCCATTTCTCGGCGGTCAGCGGGCCGAAAAATCGCGTGGGGCGCATCTTCATCGACTACCTGCGCAACAGCCGCGGCGCCAGTACCGTTGCTGCCTATTCGGTGCGGGCGCGGGCGGGCCTGCCGGTTTCCGTGCCGATCCATCGCGAGGAGCTGGGTGAGCTGAAAGGCGCCAACCTCTGGACCGTGGGCAACCTGTTCGAACGGCTGCAGGAGCTGGGCGACGACGATCCCTGGGCGGGGATCGGGCAGGTGCAGCAGACGCTCAGCGAACGGATGCGCGAGCGCCTGGGCCTGTAGGAAGAGGCTGGCCGGCGCAACGCATGCACCGGCCGCGAGGGGTTAGAAGTTGCTGCAGTCGGTGCCTTGGCGCAGGTAGGTGGTTTCGCGGGTTGCGCCGGTGGAATCGACGTAGGTCATCTTGGCCTCGACCACTTCACAGCCGCCGGCGGGAACCTCCAGTGAAACCACCTGCGCGATATCCAGGCGGTCACCATAGCGGTACGGAGTCGGTTCGTCCGCGGCGGACGCCCATTGTGCGCAGAGCGCCAGGCTGGCGATCCAGATCAGTTTGTTCATCATGACCTCCACAACGCCTGCGGAGCGTGGCGCCTGGGGCGCCCGGCCGGAGGCTCGAAACGGCGCCCGCACGGCTGGCAGGCACCAGGGAATAAACGAGGCTGCCACGAGGGAGAGCAGCCAGAAGGTGACAAGGCATGCGGTCGAAGGAGCGGCCGACCGGATGCCGGAGCGGAACTGACCCACTGCTCATTGCCACTGAATAAAGTGTAGGACGGCCCGGCAACGTGAAAAACAGCGCTGCCGGTGATGAACCTTTACCGGCGGCGCAACAATCCACTCAGGCCCAGTGTTCGGGGTTTTGCAGGACCTCGTGGTAATTGCGAAAGGCCCGGGGCAGCTCTCGCTGGAGGAATTCCACCCAGGTCTTGATCTTCGCGTCGAGAAAGCGCCTCGAAGGGTAGAGCGCATGGATGGTCTTCTCCTGCAGGCGGAACTGCGGCAGCAACCGCACCAGGCTGCCCCGCTGCAATGCCGGCGCGGCGACGTAATCGGGCAGCAGGCATATGCCCATGCCGGCCTCGGCGGCGCTGGCCATGGCCTCGGCGACGTTGACCCTGAAGGTTTCGCCGGGACGAATCGTTTCGTCGACGCCGTCAGCGAGGAAATGCCAGTCGTCGACGAACACCGGATCGGCCAGCCGCAGGCAGCGGTGCCGATGCAGGGCGGACGGCGTTCGCGGGGTGCCGTGCTGCTGCAGGTAGGCCGGTGCGGCGCAGACTACGCTGAACACCGTGCCCAACCGCTGGGCGATCAGCTCGGAATCGGGCAGCTCGCGGGACAGGGTGATGATGACGTCCAGGTTCGCTTCGAGCAGATCCGGCTGGCATTGCGACAGCGCCAGGTCCAGGCTGACCTGCGGATAGCGTTCGTTGTAGCGCCCGGCCAGGCTGGACAGCAGCTGGATGCCCAGGCCGGTGGTCGAATGCACGCGCAAGCGCCCCCGCGGCGTCAGGTGCGCACCGCTCGCTTCCAGCCGCGCCAACTCCACCTGCGCGAGGATCTCCCGGCACTGCTCGAGAAATCGTGCTCCGGCCTCGGTGAGTGCGAGGCGCCGCGTGGTGCGGTGCAGCAGCCGGGCCTGCAGGTGGTTTTCCAGTTCCGCGACCAGCCGGGAAACCTGCGCCGTGGACATGGCCGACTGCACCGCCGCCGCGGTGAAGCTGCCAGCATCGACCACCCGCACGAATACCCGCATCGCTTGCAGCATGTCCATCTATCGTTACCTCTCGGGTCATGATGCGCCGGCCAGCGTACGCCGGGCCGGCAACGCCGTTCAGTGCTCTCGCTGTGGCAGCGCCCCGCGGGCGCCGCCTTGCCAACCGCCGCCGAGGGCGAGGAACAGGTCCACCTGGTCCTGCGACAGCCGTGCCTGGGAAGCCGCCAGCGCCGCTTCGGCGGAGGCCAGGGTGCGTTCGGCATCCAGGCTGTCGAGATAGGCCAGGCGGCCTTCCTGGTACAGCAGCCGCGTATGGTCCGCCGCGAGGCGGGCGGCCTCGCGGGCATCGTGCAGCGCCTGGCTGCGTTGCAGGTCGTGGGCATAGCGACTGAGCAGGGTCTGGGTTTCGCGCAGCGCCTCGAGCACCGTGCCGTCGAAGCGGGCAAGCGCCGCATCGGCCCCGGCCTGCATGGCGCGCACCCGCGCGCGGTCGACCCTGGTCGGGAAGTGCCAGGCGATGGCCGGACCGAATGCCCAGCGCCGGGTTACCGGATCGCCCATGTGTTCGAGCATGCCGGTGAAGCCCGCCGAGGCGCCGAGATTGATTTGCGGGTACATCATCGCGGTGGCGACCCCGATATCCGCCGTGGCCGCGGCGAGCATGCGCTCGGCGGCGCGAATGTCCGGGCGGCGCTTGAGCAGGGCGGCGCCATCGCCGACCGGAATCGGCTGTTCCAGCTGCGGCGCACGGTTGCAGGCGGCGACCGACTCCGGCAGGTCGCCAGGGGTACGGGCGAGCAGGGCCGCGAGCTGATACAGCGCGGCCGATCTCTTCGCCTCGAAGGGCGGCAGCTCGGCGCGCAAGGTCTCGACCTGCGCCTGCGCGCGGGCCACATCCACTTCATTACCACGCCCCGCGCCGAGCAGGCGCTCGGCCACGTCCAGCTGCCGCTCCTGGATCGTCAGCGAGCGTGCGGCAATCGTCAGTTGGTTGTGGGCATGGCACGCCTGGCATAGTTGCGCACCACCTGCGCGACCACGGTGATGCGCGCGGCATCCAGCGCCGCGGCGCTGGCATCGGCGTTGGCGCCGGCGGCTTCGGCGGCACGCCTGAGCTTGCCGAACAGGTCGAGTTGATAGCCGACGGCGAGCCCTGCATCGGCGAGGTTCATCACCGGCAGTTTCTCCTGCAGGGCCAGCGCCTCGCTGGACAGCTGGCCGCGTGCGAGCGAGCCATTGCCGCCGAGCTCGATCTCCTGGGCATGATGCGCCATCTGGAAGCCTTCGTAGGCACGGCGCAGGTTGTGATAGGCCAGGCGCACATCGGTATTGCGGGTCAGCGTCTCGCGCACCAGGCGCTCGAGCAGGGGGTCGTCATACAGCTGCCACCAGTCGTCGGGCAGCGGCGCCTGTTCGACCCAGGCGTTGCCGGCCAGGTCGAACGGCGCCTGCGCTCGGCGCGCCGGATCGCGGCATCGTCGGGTAGGCGGTAGTCAGGGCCGACCGGGGCACAGGCCGCGAGTACGCCGGCCAGGACGAGCAGCGGCATATGAAGGTAGCGGCTCATGGCGTGGCCGGCTTCGTTGCGGCGGCAGGCCAGGGCAGGACCGACAGCGTTGCGGTGCGCCCGACGACCAGGCGGATGTCGGTCTGCTGGCCGTCGTCGAGCACCACTCGCACCGGAATCCGCTGGGCCAGGCGCACCCAGTTGAAGCTGGGATCGATGTTGGGCAGCAGCGACTTGCCGCGCGCGCGATCGCGATCCTCGATACCGGCGGCGATGCTCTGCACATGGCCGCGTAGGTGCTGGGATTCGCCCATTACCCTGATTTCCACCGGCTGGCCGATGTCGATGGCGTGCAGCTTGGTCTCCTCGAAGTAGCCTTCGACACGCAGCGAGCGGGTATCGACGATCGACAGCACCGGCGTACCGGTCTTCACGTAGTCGCCGACGCGCATGGTCTGGTCGCTGAGATAGCCGTCCACCGGGCTGCGCACGGTGGTGCGTTCGAGGTTCAGGCGGGCCACGCCGAGGGCCGCCTCGGCAGTGGCCAGTGCGGCTTCGGCGCGTTTGACCCGGGTGTCGCCTATCTCCACGGTCTCGGCGGCGATCAGGTCCTTCAGCACGCGGTTGCGTTTGGCCTCGCGCCGCGCCTGCTCCAGCTGGGCCTGGCGCTCCAGCAACGCGGCCCGGGCTTCGGCGACCGCGAGCTCGAAGCGTGCCCGGTCGATCACGAACAGCACCTGGCCACGCTCGACCTTCTGGTTGTCACGCACGTGCAGTTCGGTCACCAGCCCGGAAACGTCGGGCGCGACCTGGATGATGTCGGCGTGCACATGGCCGTCGCGCGTCCACGGTGCCTCCATGTAGTAGTCCCACAGGTGCAGGCTGACGACGACGGCGATGGCTACGGCCAGCAGGGTCAGCACCACGGAGCCGGCGGCGGGTATCCATTTCTTCACGATTCACATCCGGGGCATGAGGTTGGACAGGGCGCCCAGCAGCAGAACGTACAGGGCGAGGTTGAACAGCGGCGGATGCCAGACCCAGCGATAGAAGCCAGGTGCTCCAGGACCATGCCGAGCAGGCCCTTGAGCAGGTAGGCGGCGAGCATCGGCACCAGCAGCAGGGGTACGTAAACGCCGTAGAGATTCAGGTGTCCGGTCATATGCAAGCTCCGGCGGGTTCGAGGCCTGCGCCTGGCGGCAGCGGCCGTATGGTTGACGGGGTATCGGGAAACAGCGCCAGGCGCAGGCCGTGCACGGCCCGGCGCGCCTTGCCGGCAACGCGCTCGGGGCGCCCCTGCAGGTACGCCAGGCAGTCGTCCAGTTGGTGCCGCAGGCTGTCTGGCGCAGCTGGCGGATGATGGCTTCGGGCACAGGCCTGGAAATATTCGCGTGCAGCCAGCAGGGCCGGTTGCAACGGCTCCCGGACCGCCGGCGGCAGTCGCAGTCGCTTGAGCTCCAGCAGGCGGAAGCACAGGCGCAGTTCGCGGGTGGCGTCGCGCAGCGCCAGGCCCCGATCGCCCAGCTGGCCGAGACGCGGCAGCAGTTGCGCGGTGCGGTCGATGACGTCGGAGGCAGCCTCGGCATGATCGCCGGCGTTCTTCGCCACCACCAGGCGCGCAAGGCTCAGCCAACCGGCACGGGCCAGCCGACGCGCCGCCCAGTGCATGCCGAATGGCCGGGTCAGCCGCGCCCAGACCAGCGCGAAGATCACGCCCAGGGTGGTGGACAGGGCGATATCGGCGAACAGCGGAAAATCGGCCCGGTAACTGTCTTGGATGGTGATGTTGGAAATGGTCTGTACCGCCAGCACGATCACCGTGCCGGCATACTGCGGCCGCCCGGCGAGGGTGCCGAGCAGCAGCAGGGGCCCGGCCAGCAGCGCGGCCAGGCTGCCGAAGTCGTGCACGTTGGGCATCAGCGCGAACAGGTAGATCCCCCCGGCCACCGACGAGATCACCGTGGCCACCAGGAAGGACTTGATGAACGGCGCCGGATTATCCTGCCCGGCGAAGAAACAGCCGGCCACCGCGGCGATGAATACGGCGCTGTAGCCATGCTCCCAGCCGGAAACGAACCACAACAGGCTGATGCAGAGAATCGAGACCGCCACCGAGCCGGCCGAGATGGCGAGCAGCCCGTAGTCGTAATGCCGTGGCCCGCCGATCAGTTGCCGCGCGCGGTAGCGCAGCGCTGGCGTCCGCTCCGGATGGCCCGTGGCGAACGCCTGGCGCAGGCTCAGGCAGTCCTGCCAGAGGTCGATCAACGCCCGTAGATGCGCCAGGCCGCCGGCGATCGTCAGGGCATGCTCGGGATGGGTATCGCCGAGCCAGGTCTCCAGCTGCCGGCTGCGCAGCTGCAAGTGGCGGGCGCTGAACTGCGCGGCGTCGCCCTGGATCCAGCCATCGACGAGCTGCAGATGCTCTTCCAGCTCCGGCAGCATTCCGCCCGATTCGCGCTGCAGGCGGCGCAGCGAATCGCCGACGGACATCAGCTGCGGGGCCAGCATCGCCATGCGCGCACGAAATTCGCGGGCATGGCGCGCGGGCAGGGCGCTGCGACTGTCGTAGCCGAGGTGGACGATCATCCGTCCAGGCCCATCACATCCAGCAGCAGCCGATGCAGCTCGCCATGTTCGGCGTCGCCGAGGTGGCGGGTCGCGAGCAGGCGGCCGATCGCGGCACGGCCATCGCGCAGCAGCATGTCCATCCGCGCCCCGAGCACCGGCGCGATGCGGCTGGGAAACAGCACGGCATTGACCAGGCTGGCGCAGACGATGCCCAGGAGAATCTCCTCGGAACGCGCCAGCGCCACGTCGAAGATGGTTTGCGGATGGTTCACTTCGCTGAGGCTGATCAGCGGCACCGTGTAGGCGGCCAGCATGAAGATATAGCTGCGCGGGCTGCGGTCGAGCAGCGAGAGGAAGAGCAGGCCGCCAATCCACAGCGCAATGACGATGCTCAGCATCATGGGCTGGTGGGCGAACAGCGGCAGCAGGACCACCGATGCGCCAGCGCCGAACACCGTACCCAGGGCACGGTAGGCCGCCTTCGACCGGGTCGCCCCGGACAAGGGGTGGGATACGATATAGACCGAGGCCATTGCCCAGTAGGGGTTGTCCAGCGGAATCGCCAAGGCGATATAGAGCGCAAGCAAGGCGGCAATCAGCGCTTTGGCGGAAAACAGCCACTCACGCCAGGTCGGCATGTTCATAGGTTTTTCGTTTTTTCGAATTTTTCGAACGCCGTGTCGAAGGCGGGAAAACTGCAAAAGGCGGCACGGCTGCATCACAAGTTGTTACATTTAACGCGAAAATGATGTGACGATTCGAACAAGCATCAGGACGATTCGATCAATCAGACAACCACGTCAGGGGCACGATGAAACGCATCCCCAATTACGCGCTGTACGGCGAAAACGCGTTGCCGCCCTGGCACGATCTGCTGCACTTCGAATGGATCAACGAACGCAGCGAGCTGCACAAGCAGGAGATCAAGCCGCATCAGCACGACTCGCTGCTGCAGGTGGTGTACATCCGCAGCGGCGAAGGCGAGGTTTCGCTGGAGAACAGCCGCATGACCTACCGCGCGCCGAGCCTGGTACTGCTGCCGTGCCGCACGGTGCACGCCTTCAAGAACAGCCACGACACCAACGGCACGGTGATCACCGCGGCGCAGCGCCCGCTGGAATCCATGGCGCGCATCGTCTCCCACGAACTGCTGGGCTGATGCGCCGCCCCAGCGTGTTCGCGCTGCCCTGGCAGGCCGATGGCAGCGAGCCGATCTGGCCGCTGATCATGCTCATCCAGCAAGAGGCCAACAGCCATGAGCGCGGCAGCGTGGCCGCCGGGCATGCCTTGCTGCTCGCGTTGCTGGTGCGTATTGCGCGACTGGGCCAGCCTGCCGCCATGCCGCGTGCGGGCAATCCCCGGCGTTCGGCATTGCTGGGCCAGTTCCGCGAACTGGTGGACGAGCATTTCCGCCGGCACTGGCCGCTGGGACGTTACGCGGAGTCGCTCGGCATCACGCCAACCACGCTGGGGCGAATCTGCCGTGACGAGCTGGGCGAGCCACCGACGGCGATTATCAACGAACGCATCGTCCGCGAGGCCCAGCGACAGCTGGCGTACACGGAGCTGGAGATCAAGCAGATCGCCCATGAGCTGGGCTTCGCCGACAGCGCCTATTTCAGCCGTTTTTTCCGCAAGCAGGCCGGACTCAAGCCCCGTGAATTCCGCCTGGCTTTCCAGCAGGCCCTGCCGGCGCGGCCCTAGAATGATCCTGTCGCGAATGGCGCCATGGCGGAGCCGGCCGTCACTTGGTTGCGGCGTTTTTCGAGAGCCGCCCGTCTGAGGATAGAGTTCATACGAAACGGAGGGGCCCGATGGACAATGTTGACCTCGACGTGCTGCGCACGGTGCTGGCCTGGCGGCGTGCGGGCAGGGCGGTCAGGCTGTACACCGTGGTACAGACCTGGGGCAGTGCGCCACGCCAGCCCGGTTCGATGCTCGCCCTGCGCGACGATGGCGTGGTGATCGGTTCGGTATCCGGCGGCTGCATCGAGGATGACCTGATCCGGCGCCAGGCCGCGGGCCTGCCCGACGAACAGGGCGCGGTCAGGCTGATCAGCTACGGCGTGAGCCGCGAAGAGGCGGCGCGATTCGGGCTGCCCTGCGGCGGGACGCTGCGGCTGGCCGAAGAGCGGATCGAGGACAGCGGCTGGGTCGAGACGCTGGTGGCGCGCTGTGCGCAACAACTGCTCAGCGTTCGCCAGCTGGACATCGCATCCGGGCGCAGCAGGCTGGGCGAGGCCGGGCCGGAGGATGCGTTCGCCTTCGATGGCAGCACCCTGCGTACCGTCTATGGCCCGCGTTGGCGGATGATGTTGATCGGGGCAGGGCAGGTTTCGCGCTACGCGGCGGAGATCGCCCTGTTGCTGGGGTTCGAGGTGCTGGTCTGCGACCCGCGTAGCGAATTTTCCGCAGAATGGGACGACGGCCGCGTGACCTTCGTGGCCGGCATGCCGGACGACGCCGTGCTCGACATCCATCCGGACGCGCGTACCGCCATCGTCACCCTCACGCATGATCCTCGGCTGGACGACATGGCGCTGTTGGCCGCGCTGAAATCCGAGGCCTTCTACGTCGGCGCCCTGGGCTCGAAACAGACCACCGAGCGCCGGCGCGGCTACCTGAGCGAACTCGGCCTGTCGCCGGATGAGATCGGCCGCTTGCACGGGCCGATCGGCCTCCACATCGGCAGTCATGCACCCGCCGAGATAGCCCTGTCATTGATGGCCCAGGTGGTGGCGCTGAAGAACGGCGTAGCGGCCTGACACCGAAAGTGCAGACGATGTGCCGGGTGCGTTCGCCATTCCCTTCTATAGTGTTTGGCTGAAGCTTCGATAGCACCCCGTTCAATCGGAGGCAACACTTCATGATCACGCTCAATATCAATGGCCAGGACAAGTCCGTCGACGTCGCGCCCGACACGCCGCTGCTGTGGGTACTGCGCGATACGTTGCAGCTCACGGGGACCAAGTACGGATGTGGCATGTCGCTGTGCGGGGCCTGCACCGTGCATATGAACGGACAGGCGGTGCGCTCCTGTAGCACGCCGGTTTCCGCGGCAGCCGAGGCGAAGATCGTCACCATCGAAGGCGTCGGCGAGGGCGCGGCAGGCAAGGCGGTGCAGCAGGCCTGGCAGGCACTCGATGTCGTGCAATGCGGCTATTGCCAGTCCGGGCAGATCATGAGCGCCGCCGCCTTGCTGGAGGGCAACCGCTCGCCCTCGGACAGCGATATCGACCAGGCGATGGGTGGCAACCTCTGCCGCTGCGCGACCTACGTGCGCATACGCGCCGCCATTCACGAAGCAGCCAGGTCGCTGGCCTGACGCACGAGGTGAACCTATGACCCGGTCCATCGAGAACCACAGCCGCCGGCGTTTCCTGAAGGGCGCGGCAGGCCTGACGCTGGCGATCTACTTTCCCTGGTCCTTCGCGCAGGACGCGCAGAAGCAGGCCGCAAGTGCGACCTTCGAGCCCAACGCCTTTCTACGGATCGGCGAGGACGACAGCGTCACCGTGATCGCCAAGCACCTGGAAATGGGGCAGGGGACCTATACCGGCCTCGCCACCATCGTCGCCGAGGAGCTGGACGCGGACTGGTCGCAGGTACGCGTGCAAAGCGCACCCGCCGACGCCAGCCGCTACAACAACCTTCAGTGGGGCCCGATGCAGGGCACCGGTGGCAGCAGCGCCATCGCCAATTCCTGGGAACAGCTGCGCCAGGCCGGCGCCACGGCCCGGGCGATGCTGGTGGCCGCCGCGGCGCAGCGTTGGCAGGTGCCGGCGGAATCGATCACGGTGGCGGAGGGCGTGCTCCGCCATCCGCCATCGGGCCGGCAGGCGCGCTTCGGCGAGCTGGCCGGCGCTGCCGCCGAGCAGGCGGTGCCGGAGCAGGTGCGGCTCAAGGAGCCGAGCGAATTCAAGCTGATCGGCCAACGCATTGCCCGCAAGGATTCGCCGGAAAAGATCAATGGCAGCGCCATCTATACCCAGGATATTCATCTGCCCGACATGCTGACGGCGGTCGTGGCTCATCCACCGCGATTCGGTGCGCTGGTAGCGTCCTTCGACCCCGCGCCGGCGCTCGCCATCGACGGGGTGGTCGAGGTGGTGGAGATTCCCAACGGCGTGGCGGTGCTCGCCCGCGATACCTGGACGGCCAAGCGCGGGCGTGACGCCCTGACCGTCGAATGGGATGAGCGCGCAGCGTTCCGCCTGAGCTCGGCGCAAGCGTTCGAGCGGTTTCGCACGCTGGCCGAAACGCCCGGCACGGTTGCCCGAGAGGAGGGGGACAGCGAGGCGGCACTGGACGGGGCCGCGCATACCCTGGAGGCCGAGTACGACTTTCCCTATCTCGCGCATGCCGCCATGGAACCGATGAACTGTGTGATCCGGCTCGACAGGGAAGGCTGCGAGGCCTGGTTCGGTGCGCAGATACAAACCTACGACCAGGCAATGCTGGCCGGCCTGCTTGGCCTCGAGCCCGAGCAGGTGCGCATCCATACCCTCTACGCCGGCGGCAGTTTCGGGCGCCGCGCCAGCAAGGGCGCCGATTACATCCTGGAAACCGCACACATCGTCAAGGCCATCGACGGCCGGGCGCCGGTGAAGCTGGTGTGGCTGCGCGAGGATGACATGCAGGCCGGCAACTACCGCCCCATGTTCCATCACCGCCTGCGCGCCGGCCTGGATACCCAGGGGCGTCTGGTCGCCTGGCAGCATCGCCTGGTCGGCCAATCCGTCGCCGCCGGTTCGCCGTTCGAGGGGCGATCCAGAACGGCATCGATGCCACTTCGGTGGAGGGTGCGGCGAACCTGCCGTATGCCATCGCCAACATGCGGGTCGACCTTCATACACCGGAGGATATCGCGGTGCCGGTGCAATGGTGGCGGGCGGTGGGCTCCACGCATACCGCATTCTCCACCGAATGCTTCATCGACGAACTGGCCCAGACAGCCGGCCAGGACCCCGTGACCTGGCGCCTGGCCATGCTCGAGGCACATCCGCGTCATGCCGGCGTACTGAAGCTGGCCGCGGAAAAAGCCGGATGGGATCGGCCGCTCGAGCCGGGCAAGGACGGCGAACGCCGCGGCCGCGGCGTGGCGGTACACGAAGCGTTCGGCTCGTTCGTGGCGCAGGTCGCCGAAGTCACCGTGCAGAACGATGGCCGCTACCGTGTCGATCGTGTCGTCTGTGCCGTGGATTGCGGCATCGTGGTCAATCCGGACGTGGTACGGGCCCAGACCGAAGGCGGCGTGGGTTTCGCGCTGTCCGCAGCGATGAGCGAAGCCATCACGTTCACCGATGGCAAGGTGGACCAGTCCAACTTCCATGACTATTCGCCACTGCGTATTGCCGACATGCCAGAGGTCGAAGTGCATCTGGTCCCGTCCACGGCCGCACCAACCGGCATCGGCGAACCCCCGGTCGCACCCTTGGCTCCAGCCGTCGTGAACGCCTTGGCGGCAGCCACCGGCAAACGCGTGCGACGCCTGCCGATCGGCCAGCAGTTGGCGAGTTGAGCGGATTGGGGAATGCAGGACGGCGGTTCCGGCTTTCCAGGCGTAACACTGGTTACTGGTTAGATGGGCGCTTCAGGCAGGTTGATTCGTCGGCCAATCTGAAGCGCCCGTTGTGCCTGTTCGGTTCAGGCGTGACTTCGCATAATCTATATTATGTTAAATTGCGTAGGTGAATGATCGAACGAGCCTTCACTGTCTTTTGCTCCTAGCTGGTTTCAATGCACCTCCACTTCCGGCTCGGATCAGTCCAACATCCTGCGGCGAGCTTCTAGACTGAATTCGTAACCAGTGACAGCCATGCGGAGAATCTGCTGCTGCCGCTGTCTATCGCCTCGCACGATCGATGTTCCGCTCTTTGCCTTGCATCCTTGCCGACATGGGGGCTCAGTGAATATCCAGGACGAGGTGATCGCCTTTCTCTCGCGACCGGATAGCTATGATGCGTCCGGCGAGCCGGTAGAGATCATCGCAACCCATGGCTCGATGATCTTTCTGCACGGCCAGCGGGCGTACAAGCTCAAACGGACCATCGCTTATGCGTCGCTGGATTTTCTCACCCTGGAAAATCGCGAGCGTGCCTGCCGGGCCGAGCTGCGGCTGAACAGGCGTACCGCCCCGGACCTCTACCTGGAGGTACGCCCGATAACCCGGGGAGCTGGCGGTCTGCTGCAGTTCGATAGCGCCGGCCAGGTGGTCGACTGGGTGGTGGTCATGCGTCGTTTTCCCCAGCAGGCCCTGTTCGACCGGATGGCCGAAAAAGGCCTGTTGACGCGGGACTTGATTCGCCGTCTCGGAAGCGAGATCGCACGCTTTCACGCCAGCGCCGAGATCACGCCGCAATTCGGCGGCGCCGAAGGCATTCGCGAGGCGATCGAAACCAATCACGGCGAACTCTGCCAGCATTCACGACAGCTCGACGCCACGGCGATACACGGGCTGTATCGCGAGCAACTGCATGCCCTCGGCAACATGGCCGACCTGCTCGATCAGCGCAGGCGCGACGGCCACGTGCGGCGCTGCCATGGCGACATGCGGTTGGCCAATATCTGCCTGTTCGAAGGCCAACCGACCCTGTTCGACGGCATCGAGTTCAGCGACCGGATCGCCTGCATCGATGTGCTTTACGACCTGGCGTTCGTGCTGGTGGATCTCCGGCACCACGACCTCGCGGCCCTGGCCGACCTCTTGCTGGAGTGCTACCTGGCCCAGACGCAGGAAGAGCTCCTTCCCCTCCCCCTGTTCCTTTCCGTGCGTGCCGCAACGCGCAGTTTCACCCTGGCTGGCAGCTCGCAACGCCAGCACGATCCACGGCTCGCCCGCCACAAGATCGAACAGGCGCGCGCCCTGCTGCAGCGGGCAAACACCTATCTTTCGACGAACGCCACTGTCTGAAACAGGAGCTCCTCATGACCGCCAAGTCGCCCCTGCTGTTCGCCCTGCAAGGCACCCAGGATTATGCCGCGCGCGTTGCCCACCACCTGGGCCTGGAACTCGCAGCACACGAGGAACGCGAATTCGAGGACGGCGAGCACAAGAGCCGTGCGCTGGCCCCGGTAATCGGCCGCGAGGTCGTGGTATTCCATGCCCTGTATGGCGATGGCGAACGCAGCGCCAACGACAAGCTGTGCCGGCTGCTGTTCTTCTGCGGTGCGCTGAAGGATGCCGGTGCGCGCCATGTGCATGTGGTCGCGCCCTATCTCTGCTACGCCCGCAAGGAGCGCCGCACGCAGTTTCAGGACCCGGTCATCACCCACTACGTGGCCAGGCTGTTCGAGGCCTGCTCGGTGGACCGGCTGACTGCCCTGGAGGTGCACAACCTGGCGGCGTTCGATAACGCCTTTCGCATTCCCACCCGTCATGTCGAGAGCGCCGATCTGTTCGCGCAGCACTTCGCCGGGCTGGCTGGCGAGGCCGAACTGGTTGCCGTGTCTCCCGATGCCGGCGGCGCCAAGCGTGCCGAGCAGTTCCGGCGCGCCCTGGAGCAACGCATCCGGCGCGCGGTAGGCAGCGCTACATGGAGAAATACCGCAGCAACGACGTGGTCACCGGCGGCATGCTGATAGGCCAGGTGAAAGGCCGGGTCGCAATCATCGTCGATGACCTGATCAGCACCGGCGGCACCTTGCTGCGCGCCGGAGAGGCCTGCCACAAGGCCGGCGCCCGCCAGATCTATGCGGCAGCCGCCCATGGCCTGTTCACCGGTGGCACCGAACTGCTGGCGAGCCCGCTTTTCGAGCGCATCGTGCTCACCGACAGCGTGCCCCCGTTCCGCCTGCCCCCCGATCTGCACCGCCGGCTGGATATCCTCGACAGCACCGAGCACCTGGCGACGTTGCTGGCCGAAGAATATCCATGTTAGAACCGCGTCGATTCCATGCAGCCATATCCACTACGAGTGCAGCCAAACGCCATCGCAGGGCCTTTGATCGCAATCAACACTCCGGCTGCAGGGCCCGGCTGGCCGCACCCTGTTCGCCGAGCCGGCATGTTATGGTGCGCCCCACCCCACTGGATTCGGAGTTTTCACATGCTGCTTCGCTTATTGGCCGCTGGCGCATTGAGTGGCTTCTGCCTGCATGCCCTCGCACAGGAGCATACCCACGATCATCACGCCGCGGCGCATCAGCCTGCGAGCGACCTGTCCGTCAGCCAGGTCTGGTCACGCGCGATGCCGCCCAGCGCACCGACCGGCGCCATCTATTTCGTCCTGGAAAATCGCGGCGAACAGGAGCGTCACCTGGTCGCCGCGCAGACGCCGCGGGCGGACAAGGCCGAACTGCACATTCACGTGCACGAGGGCGACATGATGAAGATGCAGCAGGTCGAGTCGGTCACGCTGCCCGCCGCTGCCAAGGTGGAATTCAAGCCGGGGGGCAACCACGTGATGCTGTTCGGCCTGAAGCAACCGCTGGTCGCCGGCGAGAGTTTCCCGGTCACGTTGCAATTCGAGAACGGTGACGAACTCACCACCGAGGTGAGCATCGAGGACGAGGCGCCGGCAACCGATGCCGGCGCGCACATGCATCACTGATGCGGCAGGTTCGGTGCGCTACTCGACCAATAGCGCGCCGAACCTGTCTCTTGCCGTCGCAGGCTGCCTTTCGCCAGCGGACCTAGATTGCCGCAGGCGTGCGCATGGTGACAAATTCTTCCGCGGCGGTCGGATGAATGCCCATCGTCTCGTCGAATACCCGCTTGGTAGCTCCCGCCTTCAGCGCCACCGCCAGACCCTGCATGATCTCGCCGGCGTCCGGCCCGGCCATGTGGCAACCCAGCACGCGGTCGGTTTCGGCATCGACCACCAGTTTCATCAGGCTGCGCTCCAGGCTCTCGGTCATGGTCAGTTTCATCGGCCGGAAACGGCTCTCGAAAAGGGTGACCTTGTAGCCCTGCTTGCGCGCCTGCTCTTCCGTCAGGCCGACAGTGGCCAGGTTCGGCAGGCTGAACACCGCCGTGGGGATGGCGGCATAGTCCACCGGGCGATATTCCTCCGGCTTGAACAGGCGCCGGGCCACGGCCATGCCTTCGGCCAGGGCCACCGGGGTCAGTTGCACGCGGCCGATCACATCGCCGATGGCGAGAATCGACGGAACCGAGGTGCGGAATTCGTCATCGACGGCGATATAGCCGCGCTCGTCGAGCGCCACGCCGGCCTTGTCGAGGTCCAGCCCGTCGAGCATCGGGCGGCGGCCGGTGGCGTAGAAGATGCAATCCGCTTCCAGTGTCCGGCCGTCCTTGAGTACCGCCAGCAGGGTGCCGTCGGCTTGCTTGTCGATGCGGGCGATATCGGCGTTGAACTGCAGGTCGACGCCTTTCTTGATCATCTCGTCCTTCAGATGATCGCGCAGCGATCCATCGAAGCCGCGCATGAACAGCTCGCCCCGGTACAGCTGCGTGGTATCGGCGCCGCAACCGTGGAAGATCGAGGCGAATTCCACGGCGATATAGCCACCGCCCACCACCAGCACGCGACGTGGCAACGATTCGAGATAGAAGGCTTCGTTCGAGGTGATGGCATGCTCGCGGCCAGGGATATCCGGGACCTGCGGCCAACCGCCGGTGGCGACGAGGATGTACTCGGCGCTGTACCGCTTGCCGTCGACTTCGACGGTATGGGCGTCCACCAGGCGGGCATGGGCCTGCAGGAGGGTCACGCCGCTGTCGACCAGCAGGTTGCGGTAGATGCCGTTGAGGCGCTGGATTTCCCGGTTCTTGTTGGCGATCAGGGTCTTCCAGTCGAACGTCGCGCCGTCGATCGTCCAGCCATAGCCCTGGGCCTGGCCGATGTCTTCGGCATAGTGGGCGCCATAGACCAGCAGTTTCTTCGGCACGCAACCGACGTTGACGCAGGTACCGCCCAGATAGCGGCTCTCGGCCACGGCCACCCGCGCGCCGAACCCCGCGGCGAAACGCGCGGCACGGACGCCGCCGGAACCCGCACCGATGACGAATAGATCGAAGTCGTAAGCCATGAAATGTTGTCTCCTTCTAGAACCGACAGCATAACCCAGGCCTTCGGCCCGGTTCATCGAAGGAGTGCCACATGCGCCCCACCCTCACCCATCTGGCCCTGCATGTGCCTGATCTGGATGCCTGCATCGCCTTCTATGCCCACTTTTGTGGCATGCATGTGTTTCACGAACGCGCCGGCAAGGGTTCGCGCATCGTCTGGATGGCGGAGCCTGGCAAGGAGCGCGAATTCATTTTCGTGATCATGCCCGGCGGCAAGGACCGCGCCCTGGCCGCGGACGACTACAGCCACTTCGGCTTCGCCCTCGCCAGCCGCGAAGAGGTGGATGCGATCGCCGCCCGGGCGCGCGAGTCCGGTTGCCTGATCTGGGAACCGCGCGACGAGCCCTACCCCGTGGGCTACTACTGCGGCCTGCGTGACCCGGCCGGCAACTATGTCGAATTCAGCTATGGCCAGCCGCTCGGCCCCGGTGCCGAGGATATGCCAGCCCCCTGAAACGACGGGGCCACCCGAAGGTGGCCCCGTGCGGCTCAGAACGCCTTGCCGGTCAGGTAGAAGTTCTCGTAGCAGAAGTTGGTCGCCTCGATGTAGCCCTCGGCGCTACCGCAATCGAAACGCTGGCCCTTGAACTTGTAGGCCAGCACGCAACCATCCTGCGCCTGCTTCATCAGGGCGTCGGTGATCTGGATCTCCCCGCCCTTGCCCGGCTCGGTCTGTTCGATCAGCTCGAAGATGTCCGGGGTGAGGATGTAGCGGCCGATGATCGCCAGGTTGGACGGTGCGTCTTCCGGCTTCGGCTTCTCGACCATGTGGCTGACGCGGAAGATGTCGTCGCGGATCATCTCGCCGGCGATCACGCCGTACTTGCTGGTTTCCTCCGGCGGCACTTCCTGGATGGCCACGATCGAACAACGGAACTGGTTGTACAGCTTGACCATCTGCGCCAGCACCGGATCGCCGTCGATGTTGATGCACAGGTCGTCCGCCAGCACCACGGCGAAAGGCTCGTCGCCGATCAACGGGCGGCCGCTGAGAATGGCATGGCCCAGGCCCTTCATCTCCACCTGGCGGGTATAGGAGAAGCTGCACTCGTCGATCAGGCGCCGGATGCCGACCAGGTATTTCTCCTTGTCGGTGTTGCGGATCTGGTGTTCGAGTTCGTAGCTGATATCGAAGTGATCCTCCAGCGAGCGCTTGCCGCGCCCGGTGACCATCGCGATCTGTGTCAACCCTGCGGCCAGCGCCTCCTCAACCCCGTACTGGATCAGAGGTTTGTTCACCACCGGCAGCATTTCCTTGGGCATGGCTTTGGTTGCGGGAAGAAAACGTGTGCCATATCCGGCAGCAGGAAAAAGGCATTTCTTGATCATGTGAGTCCTTGAGGTAAAGGTTCCAGTCGATGCACTGCCGTGGGACAGACAGCAGCTGCCTTGCGGTGCCGTCCGGCTATATCGGCGTAGAGCCTACGACCATCGTTTTCAAAAGGGGTTCGCCAGGAATCTCTCTGGCAAATGCAGAAACTGTGCCCGCCCCGTCGTGCAATCGATCCCTGCAACCTGACCGGGCGCGGCAACGCTAATCCTCCGCCATCAGCGTGTAAAGCGGTCGCTGCATCGAGGTCTCCCACGGCCTGCGCACCGGCATGGCGAGATACAGGCAGCAGCTCTATCAGCGAAAGATTACGTTTTGGCAACGGCTGTTTCAGTAAAGCCCGAGTCACCGCACGGGCATGGGAACAATGACTGACCTGCGTCAGTAAAACTCTGAATTGCGAGGCGATTGGTCGCCTGGGACGATCCTGCCAAACGTGAAACACATAACATATTGCCATCTCTTCGCCAGTGGCCGATGCATGACCAAAAGCTGATGGAAAGGCCCTTCAAGAACAGGGATATTCGGCCGATATGGCTAAATAACATCACTGCATCCTTACCGCCTGGACAGATGGCAACTACAACAACGACGATGCGCAACGGCATCCACCCCGCGTGGCAGCAGTACTAAGGAACAACATGAACAACAGCTTCGCTTCTCGACAAATGTCCGTACAGACCAAGATCAACCTGGCGCTGGTGCTGGTGTTGGTGGTGATCATGTCCGCTTCGCTGTTCATTGCCGCCAGTACCGAGAAGCGTCTGGTGCTGCAGGTGGTGGAGCAGCAGACCAAGGATGCCGCCGACTCCTATTTCGACAGCATCAACACCATGATGCTGACCGGCACCATGGCCCAACGCGAGGTGCTGCGAAACAAGATTCTCGCCCGCCCCGGGGTCATCGATGCCCGCATCGTGCGCGGCGAGGAAGTCGCCAAGGTCTTTGGCCCTGGTTACGAGCACCAGGCGCCGGCCGACGCACTAGACCGTCGCGCCTTGTCCGGCGAAGCCATCATGGAGGTGACCGAGCAAGGCGGCGGCCGCGTGCTCACGGTCATCAACCCGATCCTCGCCCACACCGACTACCGTGGCACCAATTGCCTGACCTGCCACCAGGTGAAGGAAAACGCCATCATGGGGGCCGTGCGCATCAGCTACGACCTCAAGGCGCTGGACCGGGAAGTCGACCGCAACATCATGATCACCGCCGGCATCCAGCTGTTGCTGCTGATCGTCGGCGTGGTGGTGATGGGCCTGACCGTGCGCCACGTGATCCTGCGCCGCATCAATGCCATGCGCCACACCATGGAAGCCATGACCGAGGATGAAGACCTCAGCCGCAGCGTGGCGATCGGCGCCCAGGACGAAGTCGGCGCCATGGGCCACGCCTTCAACCGGATGATCGGCAAGTTCCGGCACAGCCTCGAAGCAGTCGCCGGCGTCACCCGCCAGCTCAGCGACGTTTCCGGGCGGGTATCGCACGTGGCGGAGAAGACCCTGACCGCGGTCAACGAGCAGCGCAGCGAAACCGACATGGTCGCCTCGGCGATGAACGAGATGAGCGCCACCGTGCAGGAGGTCGCGCGCAACGCCAGCCAGACCGCTACCGCCTCCAGCGGTGCCGATAACGAATCCAGGGCCGGTGTGCAGGTCGCCACCGAGGCGCTCGACGGCATCGAAGTGCTGATTCATGAAATCGAGCGGGCGGCCCAAGTCATCCAGCAGGTCGAACACGACAGCGCCAGCATCGACATGGTACTCGGCGTGATCAACGGCATCGCCGAGCAGACCAACCTGCTGGCCCTGAACGCCGCCATCGAAGCGGCCCGTGCCGGAGAACAGGGCCGCGGCTTCGCCGTGGTGGCCGACGAGGTCCGCACCCTGGCCTCGCGCACGCAGAAGTCCACCGAAGAAATCCAGGCCATGATCGAGCAGCTGCAAGGCGGCGTGCGCAATGCGGTGCAGGCCATGGAAGCGGCGCAACAGCGTGCCCGCGCGGGGTCGCAGTGCGTGGAGAAGGCTGCGCAGAGCCTCAGCGTCATCGCCAACGAAGTCGGCACCATCAACGAGATGAACACCCAGATCGCCACCGCGGCGGAACAGCAAAGCGCCGTGGCCGAAGAGATCAACCGCAACATCACCACCATCAGCCAGATCGCCGATACCACGTCGACGGATGCGACCCAGACCTCGCAGATCAGCGACGAGCTGGTTCATCTCGCGGCGGAGCTGAACCGCCTGGTCGGGCAGTTCAAACTCTGAAAACCAGTGGGACGAAGGCGCATCCGCTTCGTCCCCTTCAGCGCCGCACGCCGGGCCGGTAGCGGGCACGCCCCATACCGGCCATCATTCTTGATCTGAAACAGTCGGCGCACGGCCGCCAATCGGCGATAATCCGTGCCCATGATCGCCGGAACCGGCCCCCCCGAGGGTGATGCCGCGTTTCGTGCCCGACTCCCGAATTCGAAAGGTGAACCGAAACATGGAGCAACTGCCGAGCTTTGACCGGGCCCTGGTCGAGAAATACGACCGCCCGGGTCCGCGCTATACCTCCTACCCTACCGCGCCGCAGTTCCACCAGGCCTTCGCGGTGGACGACTACAAGGCGGCCGCCCGCGCGAGCAACGAAGCCACGCCGCCCAAGCCGCTGTCGGTGTACATCCACATCCCCTTCTGCAAGAGCCTCTGCTACTACTGCGCCTGCAACAAGATCATCACCCACAAGACCGAGCGCGCCGTCGAGTACCTCGAATACCTCAAGCGCGAGATCGCCATGCAGGCCGCGCTGTTCGACCGCTCGCGCAAGCTGACCCAACTACACCTCGGCGGCGGCACCCCGACCTACTTCACCAGCGAACAACTGGCCGACCTGATGGCGACCCTGCACCAGGCGTTCAACCTGGATGACAGCGACAGCCACGAGTTCTCGCTCGAAGTCGACCCGCGCACCGTCACCCCCGAGCAGATCCACGGTCTGCGCAAGCTGGGCTTCAATCGCCTGAGCTTCGGTGTGCAGGATTTCGACGAGCAGGTGCAGATCGCCGTCAACCGCATCCAGACCGAGGAGCAGACCCGCGAGCTGGTCGAGGCGGCACGCGAGGCCAGGTTCAAATCCATCAGCGTCGACCTGATCTACGGGCTGCCGCTGCAGACCGTGGCCAGCTTCGACGCCACGCTGGACAAGATCATCGACATCCGCCCCGACCGCATCGCCGCCTACAGCTACGCGCACCTGCCGGAACTGGTCCGCGCACAGAAGCTGATCCGCCCCGAGGACATGCCGCCGCCGGAGCGCAAGCTGGAACTGCTGGAACTGACCATCCAGCGCCTGACCGCCGCCGGTTACGTCTATATCGGCATGGACCACTTCTCGCTGCCCGACGACGAACTGGCCCTGGCCCGCGCCAACGGCACGCTGCAGCGCAACTTCCAGGGCTATTCCACCCATGCCGACTGCGACCTGATCGGCCTGGGCATTTCCTCCATCGGCAAGGTCGCCAACAGCTACAGCCAGAACGTCAAGGAGCTTTCGCAGTATTACGCGCGCCTCAACGAAGGCCTGCTGCCGGTACAGCGCGGCTACAAGCTGAGCGACGATGACTGCCTGCGCCGCGACGTGATCATCTCGCTGATGTGCCACGGTCGCATCGACTACGCCGAGATCGAGCGCAAGCATGGCATCGTCTTCCGCGACTACTTCGCCGAGTCCCTCGCCAAGCTCGACGAGCATGTCGCCGACGGCCTGGTGGAGCTGCACGACGACGAACTGATCCTGCTCCCGCAGGGACAGCTGATGATGCGCAACGTCGCCATGGCCTTCGACGCCTACCTCGGCGGCGAACAGCGCGGGCGTTTCTCGCGCACCGTCTGACAGCGCGCACAGGGCCGGTTCGCAGCCGGCCCCGTATCGCTGCTCCGCTGATCGCGCAGGGATTGCCAAGGCGCCCCTTAACTGTATAAATAGCCAGCCTTCGTCCGGGCAGCGCGCCCGGGTTCTAGCGGACGTGCGATGCGCCAGGCTCTGGAAAACCCCTTCTACTATCTTGAGAACTTCCAGCAGGTGCTGAGCTGGGTCGGCCAGCATCACGGCGACCTGCTGGACGAGCGCGAGCGCGCCTTCCTCGACCGCTTTCCGCAGCTGCCGCAGGCATCGCGAGCCCTGCTGGTGCGCATGGTCATGCGCAAGGGCACGCTGTTCCGCGCCAGCAAGCTGCTCTATCGGGAAATTGGCTGCCCTCATCGGGCCGCACAGGCACTGATCGAGCAGGGCTGGCTCGATCCCGACCCCGAGCTGCCCCTGGAGCAACTGTTCGCCCTGCTGAAAAAGAGCGAACTGGCGCAGGCATTCGGCGCTGCCGGAGCAGGCAGCCTGCGCAAATCCGAGTTGCTGGAGAGCCTGCTCCCGCATCACTCGCAAGCTCGCTCTCTGGCGGATTGGTGTGCCCAGCTCGACGACAGGGTCTTCGCCCTGGGCATCGATCCGCTGTGCGAACGCCTGCGCCTGATGTTCTTCGGCAACATCCACCAGGACTGGTCCGAGTTCGTCCTGGCCGACCTGGGGATCTACCGCTACGAACAGGTGCCGTTCAGCAGTGATTCGCGTGCATTCCACAGTCGCGCCGATCTGGACGCCTACCTCCAGCTGCAGCGCTGCCGCGAGCACTTCGACGCTGGCGACGGCCCTGCCGAGGTGCTGGCGGAGATTCCCCAACGCCCCTATGCCAACGACTGGCTGGAAAGCCGGCGCGGCAAACTGCTGCTGCGCATCGCCCAGCAGTTCGAACGCCTCGGCGACCTGTCCGAGGCCTTGCGCCTGCACGCAGCCAATCGCTACCCCGGTGCGCGGGAACGGGCCATTCGCGTGCTCGAGCGCCGCGGCCAGCCCGAGGCCGCTCTGGAATTGGCGTTGCAGGCCCAGGTGGCGCCGGAAAGCGAGCATGAGGCGCAGCAACTGGAGCGCATGCTGCCGCGCCTGCAACGTGCCCTGGGGCAGCAGGCGTCCCGGCAACGCCGCGCGGAGCCGGAGCGTATCGACCTCGTCCTGCCCCGGGCCGCCAGCGTCGAGCTCGCCGTGTGCGCGCATTTGTCCACGCCGCAGGCTCCGTTGTACTACGTGGAGAATGCCCTGGTCGGCTCGCTGTTCGGCCTGCTCTGCTGGGAGGCGATCTTCGCCCCCCTGCCCGGCGCGTTCTTCCATCCGTTCCACTGGGCGCCGGCGGATCTGAGCCGGCCGGATTTCCATCGGCGGCGCGCCGAGCTGTTCGCCCGTTGCCTCGCCGGCCTGGACAGCGGCGACTATCGCGACTGCATCCTGCGCACCTTCCAGGCCAAGTTCGGCATCCACAACGCCTTCGTCGCCTGGGGCCTGCTCGACGCAGAGCTGCTGCAGCGGGCGCTGGACTGCCTGCCCGCCGCGCACCTGAAACTGATGTTCCAGCGCATCCTCGCCGACGTCTGCGGCAATCGCTCCGGCCTGCCGGACCTGATCCAGTTCTGGCCGGACGAGCGCCGCTACCGGATGATCGAGGTCAAGGGGCCCGGCGACCGCCTGCAGGACAACCAGAAACGCTGGATCGACTACGCCCACCGGCACGGCCTGCCCATCGCGGTGTGCTACGTGCAATGGGCGGAGGCGGCGCAGTGAGCTATCGCGTGGCGGTGCGGGCGCTCTGCGAGTTCACCGCCAAGGTCGGCGACCTGGACCTGCGCTTCACCCCTTCGCCGACCGCGCAGGAAGGCATCGCCGGCCACGCGCAGGTCGCCGCCCGGCGCGCTGCGGGCTACGAGCGCGAGGTGGCGCTGGAAGGCCAGTACCGGCAACTGACGGTGCGTGGCCGCGCCGACGGCTACGATCCGCGGCGCAATCGCCTGGAGGAGATCAAGACCTTTCGTGGCGACCTCGAACGCCAGCCAGCCAACCATCGTCAGCTGCACTGGGCCCAGGCCAGGGTATACGGCTGGCTGCTGTGCCAATCGCGCGGCCTCGACGAAATCGAGCTGGCGCTGGTGTATTTCGACGTGGTCAGCCACAAGGAAACCCTACTCGTCGAACACCACACCGCCGATACCCTGCGCGATTTCTTCGAGAGCCTGTGCCAACGCTTCGTCGCCTGGGCCGAGCAGGAGCTCGCGCACCGTGCCGAGCGCGACCAGGCGCTGCGCGCACTACGCTTCCCCCATGCGGATTTTCGCAGCGGCCAGCGGCAACTGGCCGAGGCGGTGTACAAGGCCGCCTGTACCGGCACCACGCTGATGGCCCAGGCGCCGACCGGCATCGGCAAGACGCTCGCCACGCTGTTCCCGCAGCTCAAGGCCTTCCCCGGCCAGCGGCTGGACAAGCTGTTCTTCCTCGCCGCGAAGACCTCCGGCCGACGCCTGGCCCTGGATGCGCTCCAAACGCTGCAACGCCACGGCGCGACGACGCTGCGCGTGCTGGAACTCATCGCGCGGGAAAAATCCTGCGAGCATCCGGACAAGGCCTGCCATGGCGAGGCCTGCCCGTTGGCGAAGGCTTCTACGATCGTCTGCCGACGGCCCGCGCCGCCGCGCTGGAGCAGCCGCTGCTGGACCAGGCAGCGTTGCGCGACGTCGCCCTCGCCCACCAGGTCTGTCCCTACTACCTCGCCCAGGAACTGGCGCGCTGGGCCGACGTGGTGGTGGGCGACTACAACTACTATTTCGATCTCGGCGCCCTGCTCCATGGCCTGACATTGAGCAATGAATGGCGTGTCGGTGTGCTGGTGGACGAGGCGCACAACCTGCTGGAGCGCGGCCGCGGCATGTATAGCGCGGAGCTTGACCAAAATATTTTCAAGGGGTTACGGCGAAAAGCTCCAGCACAACTGAAGAATGCACTGTCACGCATCCAGCGCTCCTGGAACGAAGTGCACCGCGACCAGCTGCAGGCCTACCAGGTGCTGCCCGAGCTGCCCTTCAAGCTGCTTGGTGTGCTGCAGCAGGCCGTCAGCGCCATCACCGACTACCTGGGGGAAAACCCCGGCGGCCTCGATCCTGACCTGCAGCGCGCCTATTTCGATGCCATGCACTTCTGCCGCGTGGCCGAGCTGTTCGGCGAGCACTCGCTGTTCGACTGCAGCCTGCTGCCGAGTCCGTCGCGTAGCGGGAACGTCCTTTCGCGGCTGACCCTGCGCAATGTCGTCCCGGCACCGTTTCTCGCCCCGCGACTGGCGCTGGCGCGCTCCTGCGTGCTGTTTTCCGCCACCCTGGGCCCGCGGCGCTTCTACGCCGACACCCTCGGCCTGCCGCCCGCGAGCGTGTGGCTGGACGTCGAATCGCCTTTTCGCAGCGAACAACTGCGGGTTCACCTGGCCAGCCACGTGTCCACCCGCTATCAGGACCGCGCGGCATCGCTGGCGCCCATCGTCGAGCTGATCGCCCGCCAGTACCGCGAACGTCCCGGCAACTACCTGGCCTTCTTCAGCAGCTTCGAGTACCTGCAACAGGTCACCGCCCTGCTCGGCAGCCGCCATCCCGACATCCCGTTCTGGGCGCAGACCCGAGGTATGCAGGAGGACGCCCGCGACGCCTTTCTCGCCCGCTTCACCAACAGCAGCCAGGGCATTGGCTTCGCCGTGCTCGGCGGCGCGTTCGCCGAAGGCATCGACCTGCCCGGACGGCGCCTGATCGGCGCCTTCATCGCCACCCTCGGGCTGCCCCAGGTCAATCCGGTCAACGAGCAGTTCAAGTCGCGCCTCGAAGCCCTGTTCGGTCGGGGACATGGCTACGACTACACCTACCTCTACCCCGGCTTGCAGAAGGTCGTGCAAGCTGCAGGGCGCGTGATCCGCACCCGCGACGACGACGGCATCGTGCACCTGATCGACGACCGTTTCGGCCGCCCACAGGTACGGCGCCTGCTGCCGGGCTGGTGGGATCTGGACGCCGAAACGGGCACCTGACCGATGTCCGAGCATGGTGCTCGCCGTTCTGGTTGCGCGGGCCACGGAGGCTGGTTATAGTCCTGCGCCGCTGATTTCCCCAATCAGCAGCGCACAAGCATCATGCCCGGATGGCGAAATTGGTATACGCAAGGGACTTAAAATCCCTCATCCGAAAGGGTATGCGGGTTCGACCCCCGCTCCGGGCACCAATGATGGCTCACTGGAGCCTCGCCCCTCGCCTTTGCCCATCCCAATACAGCTGGACGACTCGGCACCTGCACACAAGACCGCTCGTTTGTACGATGCGAAATCAGATTCGCTCGACAGAGGATCGGCCAGCCGTGCCGCACATCGTCATGTCCGGAGCAGCCCGTCGCGCCAGGGCCAGGGCATTCGGCGACTTGCCCGCGGCGCCGGCCTGTTGCCGGCCGCGCCAATGGGCCTGCGCTGGATAGTGCCGATTTCCGATTTCTTGACCAGATCCTCTAGTGATCGCTTGCTCATCAGAACCCCCTCGCCTCATCGTGGGCATCCGTGCCGCTCGGACATCCGTTGCAAGTAGCATGCGCCAGCGACTGTTACAGGGGCTTTTCAGAGCCTCCGGGGCAGACGATCGAACGATCGCATCGACGATTGGCGCTGAGCGCAGCGAAACCCAACAATTGCAATGCGGAACCCTCAGCTTGCGTGCCGCGGCAAGCCCAGCGAAATCAGCGCCGCCACGACCACGAAGCTCGCCGAGACCCAGAGGCAGGCCTGCAGGCCATAGGCCTGGAAGACCCAGCCTGACAGCAAGGTACCGAGCAAGCGGCCCAGTGCGTTGGACATGTAGTAGAAGCCCACATCCAGCGAAACCCCGTCTTCCTTGGCATAGCTGACGATGAGGTAGCTGTGCAGCGAGGAATTGACCGCGAACAGCGCGCCGAACAACAGCAGCCCCCCCAGCAGGACCAGCGCCGGCGACAACTCGCTGGCCAGACCCATGGCGATCACGGCCGGCAACCCCGCCAGCATGGCGGCCCAGACGAATGCGGCCCGGCCGTCGGGCACGTGGCCACGCCTCTTGCCGGTGATCGCGGGTGCCAGCGACTGAACGATGCCATAGCCGATGATCCAACAGGCGAGAAAGCCGCCAACCTGCCAGAAGCTCCAGCCGAAGGCCGTACTCAGATACACCGGCAAGGCAATGACGAACCACACATCGCGGGCACCGAAGAGAAACAGCCGGGCCGCGGAAAGAATATTGACCGCCCGGCTCTTGGACAGGATGTCCTTGAACCTGGGCTTGGCCTTGGCTTTGCGAGATCCCTCTTCAGCAGTACCAGGCTGCCCAGCCAGATCAGCGCCAGCACGCTGGCCATCGCCAGCACCGCACCGGCAAAGCCGAGCAACGCCAGCAGCGCGCCACCGAGGAAGAACCCCACCCCTTTGAGCGCATTCTTCGAGCCCGTGAGAATCGCCACCCAGCGGTACAAGGTGCCCTGCTCGCTGCCGGGAACCAGCAGCTTGATCGAACTCTTCGCCGACATCTTGTTCAGGTCCTTGGCGATGCCGGACAGCGCCTGCGCGCCCATTACCCAGGGTACGGTCAACCAGGCGGCCGGCACCGTGAGCATCAGCAGGGCGAACACCTGCAGCGCCAGGCCGATGTTCATCGTCCGATTGAGCCCCAGGCGGGCACCCAGGTAACCCCCGATCAGATTGGTGACCACCCCGAAGATTTCATAGAACAGGAACAGCGCGGCGATTTGCAGCGGCGTATAGCCCAGCGTGTGGAAATGCAGCACGACCAGCATGCGCAGTGCGCCGTCGGTCAGCGTGAAGGCCCAGTAGTTACCGGTGACGATCAGGTACTGGCGCACCTCGGGTGAGAGTCGAGCAAGGGCTTGCATGAGAGATTCCGGTTGCCTGGGCCATGGGGCGGGAGACCCGCGCGGTGATCTCCCGCACGGGCCGGGTATCGAGCAGATCGCCGCTGGTTCAGCCAGCCAGTCCCACCTTGCGCGCCAGCTCCACCGTGCGATTGGCGTAGCCCCATTCGTTGTCGTACCAGGCATAAATCTTCACCTGGGTGCCATTGACCACCATGGTCGACAGCGCGTCGACGATCGACGAGCGCGGGTCGCTGCGATAGTCGATGGATACCAGCGGGCGCTCCTCGTAGCCGAGGATGCCCTTGAGTTCGCCGTCGGCCGCCGCCTTGAGCAAGCGGTTCACCTCCTCCACGCCGGTGGCGCGCTCGACTTCGAACACGCAGTCGGTCAGCGAGGCGTTGGCCAACGGTACGCGCACCGCATGGCCGTTCAGCTTGCCGCGCAGTTCGGGGAAGATTTCCGCGATGGCGGTGGCCGAGCCGGTGGTGGTCGGAATCAGGCTCATGCCCGAGGCCCGTGCCCGGCGCAGGTCCTTGTGCGGCTGGTCGAGGATGCTCTGGGTGTTAGTCAGGTCGTGGATGGTGGTGATCGAGCCATGGCGGATACCGAGATGCTCATGGATCACCTTCACCAGCGGAGCCAGGCAGTTGGTGGTACAGGACGCGGCGGTGACGATGCGGTGCCGGAGCGGGTCGTAGAGCCCGTCGTTCACGCCCATCACCACGTTGAGCGCTCCCGGCTCCTTCACCGGCGCGCTGACCACCACGCGCTTCACGCCCTGTTCCAGATACGCCTGCAGCACGGCGACGCTCTTCATCTTGCCGCTGGCCTCGATGACCACGTCGCAGCCGGACCAGTCGCTGTCGGCGATCGCCTTGTTGGCGGTGACCTTCACCCGCTGGCCGTTGATCACCAGGCAATCGGCGTCGGCACCGGCTTCATGCTGCCAGCGGCCGTGCACGGAGTCGAAATTCAGCAGATGGGCGTGGGTCGCCGCATCGCCGGCAGGGTCGTTGACCCGTACGAAATCCAGCTCCGGCCAGTCCCAGGCCGCGCGCAGGGCCAACCGTCCGATGCGGCCGAAGCCGTTGATGCCAACTTTGATACTCATGCAAGACTCGCTCAGATAGGTGAAGTCAGATATTTCGCGGGGCGAACATGATGATCGCCATCCCCAGGACCGCCACGGCGCCGCCGAACAGGTCCCAGCCGGTAGGCCGAACGCCATCGACCAGCCACAACCAGAGCAACGCCACGCCGACATAGACGCCACCATAGGCGGCATATACCCGCCCGGCGGCCGTAGGGTGCAGGGACAGCAGCCAGGCGAACAGCGCCAGAGAAACGGCCGCCGGCACCAGCAACCAGATGCTCTTGCCCTGTTTCAGCCAGAGGTAGGGCAGATAGCAGCCGACGATCTCGGCGACGGCGGTGATCACGAACAGGCCAAGGGTATTCAGCATGCGCCCCTCGTCATTCGCCGAAACGTTCGATCCAGCCGGCATGGGCCGGATGCTGGATCGCCTTGGGCCGCAAGGCCTGCACGGCGGCGATGGCGTCCTGGCGCGGCACGCCGCGCTCGATCAGGATGCGCGCCGCAATCAGCCCGGTGCGACCGGAACCGCCTTTGCAATGAATGGCGAGGCTGCGCCCGCTGCTCAGCAATTCGGCGATGCGCACGCGGGCACCTGCCCAGGCGCTATCGAAGTCCGCCAATGGCACCTGCTCGTCGGCTACCGGCAGGTGAATCCACTCCAGGCCGCGTGCGGCACAGAGTTGCGGCAGTTGCGTGGCGCCATTGCGGGCCAGCTCAGCGCTGGGCATCAGCGTGATCAGCGCGTCGGCTCCAGCGGCCTGCAAGGTATCCAGGGCCTCGTCCACGCGGGTCTCCCGCGTACCGGGGCATGGCGTGAAGATCAGGCGGCCGCCGCCGGGGACGTCGAGAATGTCATAGGGATGCTGGGGCATGACTATTTCCTGTAGATCAGATAGAGCGTTGGTTGACGCGCTCGGACAACGCTGCGGCCGACTCTTTGCGCTCCGAGTAGCGGTCGACCAGATAGTCGGTGCGGCCGCGTACCAGCAGGGTGAACTTGAACAGTTCCTCCATCACGTCCACTACGCGATCGTAATAGGACGAGGGTTTCATACGACCGTCGTCCTCGAACTCCAGGTAAGCCTTGGCCACCGAAGACTGGTTGGGGATGGTGATCATGCGCATCCAGCGCCCCAGTACGCGCATCTGGTTCAGGGCGTTGAACGATTGCGAGCCACCGCTGACCTGCATGAGCGCCAGCGTCTTGCCCTGGGTCGGGCGCAGCGCCCCTACGGCCAGCGGCACCCAGTCGATTTGTACCTTGAGCACTGCGCTCATGGCTCCGTGGCGTTCCGGCGAACACCACACCTGCCCTTCAGACCACTGCATCAGCTCGCGCAGCTCCTGGACCTTGGAATGGCTGACCGGCGCATCGTCCGGCAGCGGCAGCCCCGAAGGGTCGAAGATGCGTGTCTCTGCGCCGAAGCGCTGCAACAGGCGCGCGGCTTCCTGCACCAGCAAACGACTGTAGGAGCGCTCGCGATTCGAGCCATAGAGCAGCAGGATACGTGGCTTGTGTTCCGGCTGGGGCGGCAAGCCAAGTTGCTCCAGGGTGGGCAGATCGAGCAGCTCGGGGTCGATATTGGGCAGGTCGTCGTGCATGAAGCCGTCCTGAAGGTGGTTGGCAGGCAACGGTGCAGGCTCCGCCAGGCATCGTCGTACACGTAATCAGGCGCAGGCGCTGGAGCGCTCCGGCCGGTTGCGCATGTTTTCCAGGCGTTGGACGTTGCTGCTCAGCCAGTTTTTGTTGGCGATGATGACCGGCTGGAGCATGTCGCTCACCCAATCGGGCAGATGCGGATGCAAACGGTAATAGACCCACTGCCCCTGGCGTCGATCCTCCAGCAGGCCACAACCACGTAGCAGAGCCAGATGCCGGGAAATCTTCGGCTGGCTTTCGTCCAGTGCGCAGGTCAGCTCGCAGACACACAGCTCCCCTTCGCGAGCGATCAGCAGGGCGATACGGGCCCGGGTTTCGTCCGCCAGGCATTTGAATACGGTGGTGGGGGTCAGGTGCTCGATCATCGAAGAACTCTTCAGTGTTTGTTCCTTACCAGCACGAACATCTTGATGCGCTCGTGAATCTCATGAAGGGTGTGACGATAGGCGTCCGGTTGTTCGCTGCTGGCTGGGTCCTCGAAATTCCAGGCGATGTACTCGCCGGCGCCCGGCAGCGCATGGCATTCCAGCGATGACTTGTCGCACAGCGTGATGACGTAGTCGAACTGCTGCCCTTCCAGTTCCGCCAGCGACTTGCTGCGCAACCCGGCTGTCGATACGCCAAGATGGTGCAGTGCCGCTAGCGCATGAGGATCGACCTGCGTCGGTGCAGTCCCGGCACTGAACGCCTCGAAATGCTCCGCATCGGTATGGCGCAGCAGGGCCTCGGCCAGCAGGGAGCGCGCCGAGTTGGCAACGCAGACGAACAGCACGCGAGTTTTGCAAGTCATGGCAAGCTCCTGCGAATACGTTTTGGCGAATATATTGCCTGCTGCATATTCCGTAAAGCCCCGTCGTTCATTTCTGATGACTAGAGAGGAAAGCCCTGATTTGCCCAGCACAGAGCTGCGAGCGTATAGTGCACAACACATATCTTATTTAGCGCATATCAACACACGATAGCCTGCCAGCGGCATCGCCGAGGTCGGCTACTGCACCCCGCCCCGTTCAATATCAAGCTGCAAGAAGGTAGAAACAGATGTCCAGCCAATGCGAAGCGCTCGGCAAGAAGGCTGCTGGTGCACCGCTCGGATTCTTCGAGCGCTATCTGACGCTATGGGTGTTTCTCTGCATCGTTGCCGGCACCCTGCTCGGCCTGGGCCTGCCTGCAGTTGCACATGCGATCGGCGCGCTGGAAATCGCCCACGTGAATATTCCGGTCGGCCTGCTGATCTGGGTGATGATCATCCCCATGCTGATGAAGATCGATTTCTCGGCGCTGCGGGAGGTCTATGCCCAGCGCACGAGCATGGGCATCACCCTGTTCGTCAACTGGGCGATCAAGCCTTTCACCATGGCTCTGCTGGGCTGGCTGTTCATCAAGCACGTCTTCGCGCCCTGGCTGCCCGCGACAGAGCTGGACAGCTACATGGCGGGGTTGATCCTGCTCGGTGCCGCACCGTGCACGGCGATGGTATTCGTCTGGAGCAATCTGTGCAGTGGCAACGCCAACTTCACCCTGACCCAGGTGGCCTTGAACGACGTGGTGATGGTATTCGCCTTCGCCCCCATCGTTGCCCTGTTGCTGGGTGTCTCGTCGATCCCGGTTCCGTGGGACACCCTGCTGCTCTCCGTGGTGATGTACATCGTCATTCCACTGGCCATCGCCCAGTTCATCCGTGCGCGGCTGATGAAACGCGGCGAACGCGCGTTCCAGACGCACTGGCGAAGATTTCGCCATTCGCCATCGTCGCCCTGCTGGCGACCCTGGTCCTGCTGTTCTCCTTCCAAGGCAAAGCCATCGTCGCCCAGCCGCTGATCATCGCCATGCTCGCCGTGCCGATCCTGCTGCAAACGCTGTTCATCGCGGGACTCGGCTATTGGCTCAACCGCAGCTTCAAGGTTCGCCACGACGTGGCTGGGCCGTCGACAATGATTGGCGCCTCGAACTTCTTCGAGCTGGCAGTCGCCGTCGCAATCGTGCTCTACGGCTTCGACTCGGGCGCGGCATTGGCCACCGTGGTCGGCGTACTGATCGAAGTGCCACTGATGCTCTGGCTGGTACGCAGCATCAACCACAGTCGGGATTGGTACAACCAGGCATTATCAGCGGCTTGAGACAACGCCCGTTGCGCGCCCCGACGGGGCACACGGCGGGCCAGCTATCGCCCCACGGAACCAGCAGGCGATGCTCGTGGCCTGATGAGTAGCAGCGCTGTGGAGACAAGCCGTGTCCGACTCGATGACTTACCTGGCCATCGCCGCAATGGTCCTGCTGATAACGCTTGATCTGCTGGCGATCATCAGCGTCTTCAAGAGCGACAGAACCGTAGGCGCCAAAGCGCTCTGGGCTATCGGCATTGCCGTTTTCCCGATACTGGGCCTGCTGTTCTGGCTATTGGCCGGCCTTCGCCGCACGCGCTGAAGCGTTCTCAGGGATTCGAGCCCAACAGATCCAACGCCTGCCCCAGGACCTCCACCGCTTCGGCATGCTTGCCGGCATTGTGCAGTTCCTCGCCCTGCGCCCGCAGATCCTTGACCTGGGCGAGCGTGGCGGCATCTTCTGGCGGGTTGTTCTGCAGTTGCTCATCGATCTTCGCCATGTCCATTGGGCAATGCATGGCGAACAGTGAAGTGCTGAAGACAGCAGCGAGGGTGAAACCAAGCAGGCGGCGCATGGCGGCTCTCCTCTGGGAGCGGTCCTTCAAGTATAGAAAGCCCTGCCGGCGCAACCGGGTTTCGGATATATGGTCAGCCGTAACGGCTGAGCGAGTACTCGCCTTGCGGCGCCATCGCTGCAAAAGAAAAAACCCCAAGCAAACGAGCTGCTTGGGGTTCTTTTAAGATGGAGGCCGATGTCGGAATCGAACCGGCGTACACGGATTTGCAATCCGCTGCATAACCACTCTGCCAACCGGCCTCAAAACGACTGCGCCGCAATTTCCTGCGGCGCAATCTGCAAACTGGAGCGGGAAACGAGACTCGAACTCGCGACCCCGACCTTGGCAAGGTCGTGCTCTACCAACTGAGCTATTCCCGCGTTGTCTTGGTGACGGGCGCCATTCTATACCATCGAATGCTGCCGTCAAGCCTTTGATTAAAAAAGTTTTTATTTCTTTTCCGTGGTGCTCAGGTGTGGCCATGCGGCGATCAGGTAGTTGACCATCGACCACAGCGTCAGGCCGGCCGCGACGATCAGCAGCGCATATCCGATTCCGACCCAGATCGTCGGCTGCGGCGGGTTGGCCAGCAGGATCACCAGGGCCACCATCTGCGCGGCGGTCTTCCACTTGCCCAGGTTGGAGACCGCCACCTGCGCCCTGGCGCCGAGTTCCGCCATCCATTCGCGCAGCGCCGACACCACGATCTCGCGGCCGATGATGATCGCCGCCGGCAAGGTCAGCCAGAGATTGCCGTGCTCCTCGACCAACAGCACCAGGCCACCGCCACCATTAGCTTGTCGGCGACCGGATCGAGGAAGGCGCCGAACGGCGTGCTCTGTTCCAGCCGACGCGCCAGGTAGCCGTCGAGCCAGTCGGTCAGTGCGGCCACGGTGAACACTGCACTGGCGGCCAGGTAGCTCCAGTAGAACGGCAGGTAGAACAACAGGATGAAGATGGGTATCAGCAGCACGCGCAGTACGGTGAGCAGGTTTGGGATATTCATCGGTACCACTGATCGGCGGAATTCGAGGAGAGTTTACTCACTGTGCAGAGCGGCATAAATCGACTCGGCAAGCTTTTTACTTATACCAGGTGCTTTGGCGATTTCCTCGAGGCTGGCTCTGCATAGCTCCTGCAGACCACCGAAGTGCTTGAGCAGTTCGCGCCGGCGCTTGGGGCCGATGCCCGGAACGTCTTCGAGCGTCGAAGTGCGCCGCGCCTTGCCGCGCCGCGCCCGGTGTCCGGTGATGGCGAAGCGGTGGGCTTCGTCGCGCACCTGCTGGATCAGGTGCAGCGCCGGCGAATCGGCCGGCAGGGTGAATTCGTGGGCGGCATCGTTCAGGTAGAGGGTTTCCAGGCCCGGCTTGCGCGTCACGCCCTTGGCCACCCCGAGCAGGATCAGCTCCGGCACGGCCAGCTCTTCGAGCACCTCGCGGGCCATGTTGAGCTGGCCCTTGCCGCCATCCACCAGCAGGATGTCGGGCAGCTTGCCCTCGCCTTCGGCGGCCTTGCGAAAGCGGCGCGACAGGGCCTGGTGCATTGCCGCGTAATCGTCGCCGGCGGTGACGCCTTCGATGTTGTAGCGGCGGTAGTCGGACTTCAACGGCCCTTCCGGGCCGAATACCACGCAGGAGGCTACGGTCGCTTCGCCACTGGAATGGCTGATGTCGAAGCACTCCAGGCGCAGCGGCGGCTCGTCGAGCTGCAGCGCCTCGGCCAGTGCCTCGAAGCGCGCCGACAGGTGTTGCCGGTTGGCCAGCCGTGCGGCCAGTGCCTGTTCGGCGTTGGTCAGCGCCAGCTGCTGCCAGCGCGCCCGGGTACCACGTACGCGATGGCTGATGTTGAGTTCCAGCCCACGCAGCTCGGCGATGGCGTTGGTCAGCGTGGCGAAGTCCTCGTGCACGGCGTTGACGATCAGCTCGCCCGGCAGGTCGCGCTCCGCCGAGCCCAGGTAATACTGCTCGAGGAATGCCTGCAGCACTTCGCTGACGCTTTCCTCGATCGCCACCTGGGGGAAGAAGTTCTTGCTGCCCAGCACCCGCCCGCCACGCACCGTGATCAGGTGAACACAGGCGCCACCCGGGCTGACCGCCGCGGCGACGATGTCGACGTCGCCGGAACCGCCTTCCATGCTCTGCTGGTCCTGCACCCGGCGCAGGATGGCGATCTGGTCGCGAATCTCGGCGGCGCGCTCGAAGTCCAGGTTCATCGCGGCCTTCTCCATGTTGCGCGAGAGTTCCTCGGCCAGCGCGTTGCTGCGGCCTTCGAGGAACATCACCGAATGGCGCACGTCCTCGGCGTACTCGGCGGGATCGACCAGGTTCACGCAGGGCGCCTTGCAGCGCTTGATCTGGTACTGCAGGCACGGCCGTGTGCGGTTGCGGTAGTAGCTGTCCTCGCACTGGCGCACGAAGAAGGCCTTCTGCAGCAGGCTCAGGCTTTCGCGGATGGCCCCGGCGCTGGGATAGGGGCCGAAATAGCGCCCCGGCTCCTTCTTGGCGCCGCGGTGGATGCTCAGCCGCGGGAATTCCCCGGTGGACAGGAAGACGTAGGGGTAGGACTTGTCGTCGCGCAGGAGGATGTTGTACGGCGGCCGCCACTGCTTGATCAGCGTCTGCTCGAGTAGCAGTGCCTCGGTTTCGTTCGCCGTGATGGTGGTTTCCACCTGCGCGATCTTCGCCACCAGGGCCGCCGTCTTCGGCGCCTGACCGGTCTTGCGGAAGTAGCTGGCCAGGCGCTTCTTGAGGTTCTTGGCCTTGCCCACGTAGAGCAGCTTGCCGTCGCTATCGAGCATGCGATACACGCCCGGCCGGCCACTGCAGGCGGCCAGGAATGCGACCGGATCGAAGGTGCCTGCCATCAGTTGACGGTATCGACCATCCCGTGACGAACCGCCAGCAGGGCCAGTTCGACGTCACTGGTGATCGAAAGCTTCTCGAAGATGCGGTAGCGGTAGGTGTTGACCGTCTTCGGCGAGAGGCAGAGCTTGTCGGAGATGCTCTGCACCTTCTGGCAGTTGGCGATCATCAGCGCGATCTGGATTTCCCGTTCGGAAAGCAGATCGAAGGGCGACTCGCTGAGCTGCGGCTGGAACGACTTCAATGCCAGCTGCTGGGCGATCTGCGGGCTGATGTAGCGCTGGCCGCCAAAGACCATGCGAATGGCCTGGACCATTTCATCGAGCGCCGCGCCCTTGGTCAGATAGCCCGCCGCGCCGGCCTGCAGCAGGCGGGTGGGGAAAGGATCCTCTTCGCAGATGGTCACTGCGATGACCTTCAGGTCGGGATAGCTGCGCAGAAGCTTGCGGGTCGCCTCGAGGCCACCGATGCCCGGCATCTTCACGTCCATCAGGACCACATCGGGCTTGAGTTCGCGGGCCTTCTTGATGGCCTCTTCGCCAGAGTCCGCCTGCCCAATGACTTGCAGCCCATCGATATCCCCCAGCATGCGACTGATGCCTGTGCGAACCAGATCGTGGTCGTCGACCACCAGCACCCTAATCAAGCAGACACCTCATTGACTGTATTGAAAGCTGGCTGGCTGCGCGCTTTTCAGGAGCGAACTCTACCAAAAAAAACATCCGGCTGGCCGATCAACAAGCCAAGCAACTGATCGAGATCATAAGACGGCCTGCAGCAACCGACGAAGTGCGCACAGAACGCCGATGGGCGGTCGCCTTCCAGCCCTCGCATTCCGCTTCTTCCGGCGCCATGGTCATTCGCCTGCCATGCCTCGCCATTACCGTTGACTCGACCAGCGGATAATTGACAAATGCTGATCCAAGTCATTTCGGCGATTACCATGCGTGCGCTTAATGAGACAGGACATCCGTAGGGAGCACGTAAAATGTCGGAATCAGCGCAAAAACTCCGCCTCAGTGCCCTGATTGCACTGGTGGTCGGTTCGATGATCGGCGGCGGTATCTTCTCGCTACCGCAGAACATGGCGGCCAGTGCGGGGGCCGGTGCGGTATTGATCGGCTGGGCGATCACCGGGATCGGCATGCTGACCCTTGCTTTCGTCTTTCAGACCCTGGCCAACCGCAAGCCGGAACTGGATACCGGCGTCTATGCCTATGCCAAGGCCGGATTCGGCGACTACATGGGCTTTTCCTCGGCCTGGGGCTACTGGATCAGCGCCTGGATCGGCAACGTCAGCTACCTGGTCCTGCTGTTCAGCACCCTGGGGCTGTTCTTCCCGGCCTTCGGCGAAGGCAACACCCCGGCCGCCATCATCTGCGCCTCGCTGTTGCTGTGGGGCATCCATTTCCTGGTACTCAACGGCATCAAGGAAGCGGCTTTCCTCAACCTGATCACCACCATCGCCAAGGTCGTGCCGCTGGTGCTGTTCATCGTGATTGCCGCCCTCGCCTTCAAGGTCGAAGTGTTCAGTGCCGACTTCTGGGGTGCGGGCAACCTCGAGCTGGGCAGCGTGATGGACCAGGTACGCGGCATGATGCTGGTCACCGTCTGGGTGTTCATCGGTATCGAGGGCGCCAACATCTATTCGGCACGCGCGCAGAATCGCCGTGATATCGGCAAGGCGACCATCATCGGCTTCTACGCCGTACTGCTGCTTCTGGTGCTGGTGAACGTGCTGTCGATGGGCATCCTGAGCCAACCGGAACTGGCCGCGCTGAAGAACCCCTCCATGGCCGGCGTGCTGGAGCACGTGGTCGGGCGCTGGGGCGCGCTGCTGATCAGCGTCGGGCTGGTCATCTCGCTGCTCGGCGGGTTGCTGGCATGGACGCTGCTCTGTGCCGAGATCCTCTTCGCCGGGGCGCGCGACCACACCATGCCGACCTTCCTGCGCAAGGAAAACGCCAAGCAGGTGCCGAGCAACGCGCTGTGGCTGTCCAATGGCCTGATCCAGCTGATGCTGATCATCACCCTGTTCAACGACGCGACCTACCTCAACCTGCTGTACCTGGCCACCTCGATGATCCTGGTGCCGTACTTCTGGTCGGCCGCCTATGCGGTGCTGGTCAGCTGGCGTGGCGAAACCTACGAGAACGCCCCCGGCGAACGCCGCAAGGATCTGCTGATCGCGCTGGTCGCCCTGCTCTACGCCGCATGGCTGCTCTATGCCGGCGGCATCCAGTACCTGCTGCTGTCGGCCCTGCTCTATGCGCCTGGCGCGCTGTTTTTCGCCAAGGCCAAGCGCGAACTGCACCAGCCGGTGTTCACCACGCTGGAGAAGCTCATCTTCGCCGGCGTGCTCGTGGGTGCGCTGATCGCGGCCTACGGCCTGCATGACGGCTTCCTGACCCTTTGACCCACCCTGGCCCCTCCGCGGGCCAGCCCGTGCAAGGAGATTTCCGATGGCTACCCCAACCCAGCAACTCGGCGTGCACTCCGAGGTCGGTAAGCTGCGCAAGGTACTGGTCTGCTCACCAGGCCTGGCTCATCAACGGCTCACCCCGTCCAACTGCGACGAGTTGCTGTTCGACGACGTGCTTTGGGTCAGTCAGGCCAAGCGCGATCACTTCGATTTCGTCACCAAGATGCGCGAACGTGGCGTCGAAGTGCTGGAAATGCACAACCTGCTCACCGACATCCTGCACGATGCCGAAGCGAAACGCTGGCTTCTCGACCGCAAGCTGACGCCCAACCTCATCGGCCTGGGCCTGCACGACGAAGTCCGCGCCTGGCTGCAGGAACTCGAACCACGCCAGCTTGCCGAGCATCTCATCGGCGGCATCTCCGACGACGACCTGCCCGGCACCCACAGCGGCGAGATCGTGCGGATGTTCCGCGACTATCTCGGCCACTCCAGTTTCATCCTGCCGCCGCTGCCGAACACGCTGTTCACCCGCGACACCACCTGCTGGATCTACGGTGGCGTGACGCTCAACCCCATGCACTGGACCGCGCGCCGCCAGGAAACGGTCCTGGCCGCCGCGATCTACAAGTTCCACCCCACCTTCGCCAACGCCGATTTCAAGGTCTGGTACGGCGACCCGGACCTGGACCATGGCCTCGCCACCCTGGAAGGCGGCGACGTCATGCCGATCGGCAACGGCGTGGTGCTGATCGGCATGGGCGAGCGCTCCTCGCGCCAGGCCATCGGCCAGCTGGCGCAATCGCTGTTCCAGCAGGGCGCGGCCGAGCGGGTGATCGTCGCCGGCCTGCCGGTCGGTCGTTCATCGATGCACCTGGATACGGTATTCAGCTTCTGCGACCGAGACCTGGTGACCATCTACCCCGAAGCGGTACAGGCCATCACCTCCTTCAGCCTGCGCCCGGACGAGAGCAAGCCCGGCGGCATCGACCTGCGCCGCGAGGAAAAGGGTTTTCTAGAGGTGGTCGCCGAGGCGCTCGGCATACAGCAGCTGCGCACGGTGCAGACCGGCGGCGACAGCTACGAGGCCGAGCGCGAACAATGGGACGACGGCAACAACGTGGTGGCGCTGGAGCCCGGCGTGGTGATCGGCTACGACCGCAACACCTACACCAACACTCTGCTGCGCAAGGCCGGCGTCGAGGTCATCACCATCGATGCCAGCGAACTGGGCCGCGGACGTGGCGGCGGCCACTGCATGACCTGCCCGATCGTCCGTGACCCCGTCGACTACTGAGGTAACCGCGATGGCCTTCAACCTGCACAACCGCAGCCTGCTCAGCCTGACCCATCACAGCGAACGGGAGCTGCGCTACCTGCTCGACCTGTCTCAGGACCTCAAGCGCGCCAAATACAGCGGCACCGAGCATCAGCACCTCAAGGGCAAGAACATCGCGCTGATCTTCGAGAAGACCTCCACCCGCACCCGTTGCGCGTTCGAGGTGGCCGCCTACGACCAGGGCGCCAACGTCACCTATATCGACCCGGCCTCCTCGCAGATCGGCCACAAGGAAACCATGAAGGACACCGCCCGCGTGCTCGGGCGCATGTACGACGCCATCGAATACCGTGGCTACAGCCAGCACGTCGTCGAGGAACTGGCGCAGTTTTCCGGCGTGCCGGTGTTCAATGGCCTGACCGACGAATACCACCCGACCCAGATGCTCGCCGACGTACTGACCATGCGCGAGCACAGCGACAAGCCGCTGCACGAGATCAGCTACGCCTACGTCGGCGATGCCCGCAACAACATGGGCAATTCGCTGCTGCTGGTCGGCGCCAAGCTGGGCATGGACGTGCGGATCGGCGCGCCCAAGACACTCTGGCCGAGCGCCGAGCACATCGCCACCTGCCAGGCCTTCGCCGAGCAGTCCGGCGCCCGCCTGACGCTCACCGACGATCCGCGCGAAGCGGTGCGGGGCGTCGACTTCATCCATACCGACGTCTGGGTGTCGATGGGCGAGCCGGTCGAGGCCTGGGGCGAGCGCATCGGCCAGTTGCTGCCCTACCAAGTCAACGCCCGGTTGATGAAGGCCAGCGGCAACCCGCGGGTGAAATTCATGCATTGCCTGCCGGCCTTCCACAATGCCGAGACCCGGATCGGCCAGGAGGTCGTTCGGCATCATCCACAGCTGGCCGGCGGCATCGAGGTCACCGACGAGGTGTTCGAATCGCCGGCCTGCATCGCCTTCGACCAGGCCGAGAACCGCATGCACACCATCAAGGCCGTGCTGGTGGCGACCCTCGGCGGAATCTGAAGCGGAGACACAGCATGCGCATCGTCATAGCCCTGGGTGGCAACGCCCTGCTGCGTCGCGGCGAGCCGTCGACCGCCGACAGGCAGCGCGAGAACGTGCAGCTCGCCTGCCGCCAGATCGCGCTGGTAGCAGCCGGCAACCAACTGGTGATCGCCCACGGCAACGGCCCGCAGGTCGGCCTGCTGGCCCTGCAGGGCGCCGCCTACGACCCGGACGGCGCCTACCCGCTGGATGTGCTCGGCGCGCAGACCGAAGGCATGATCGGCTACATGATCGAACAGGAACTGGGCAACCTGCTGCCGGCCGAAACGCCCTTCGCCACCCTGCTGACCCAGGTCGAAGTGGATGCCGACGACCCGGCCTTCGCCGCGCCGAGCAAACCCATCGGCCCGGTCTACAGCCATGAGGAGGCCCAACGCCTGGGCGCGGAAAAAGGCTGGAGCATGGCCGCCGACGGCGAGCATTTCCGCCGCGTGGTGCCGAGCCCGCGGCCCCGGCGTATCTTCGAGATCCGTCCGGTGCAGTGGTTGCTGGAGCGCGGTTGCGTGGTGATCTGCGCCGGCGGAGGCGGCATTCCGACGGTCTACGACGCGCAGCACAAGCTGCACGGCATCGAGGCGGTGATCGACAAGGACCTCTGCTCGGCGCTGCTGGCCGAGGAGCTGCAGGCCGAGCTGCTGCTGATCGCCACCGACGTCGACGGCGCCTATGTGGATTGGGGCACGCCGACGCAGAAGGCCATCGCCCACGCCCATCCCGACGAACTGGAACGGCTACCCTTCGCCGCGGGTTCCATGGGGCCGAAGGTCCAGGCGGCCTGCGAGTTCGTCCGGCATACCGGCAAGGATGCGGTGATCGGGGCGCTGGCGGATATCGAGGCGATCGTCCACGGTGCCGCGGGAACCGCGTCAGCCTGGCCGGAGCGGGTATCCGCTACCGCTGAGCAGGCGTTCGCCAGGGGCTGTTGCCGTTTCAGTTCTGCGCATAGCGCAGACCATCGTAGGAGCGGGCATGCCCGCGAAAAAAAAAAGCAGCCGTATCACTCGCTGTGTGGGTCCTGTTCGCAGGCATGGCCTGCTCCTACAAGGGAGCCAGAGCTCTTAGCGCAGACCTTGATGACCGTCAGCGTCGCACGCGGTCGTTGTCCAGCGGTGGTCGGGTCGGCGCGGGACGCGGTTGCGGCGATTGCCGCTCGAGCCCGGGCAGCGTCGGCTGGCGCTCGTTGCCACGCGCCGGCGGCAGCGCAGGCAGCAAGGGTGGCTTGGCCTACGGCAAGGTGGTCGGGCGTGGCGGCCCCGGGTCGGTATAGGGGCGCGGCGTCGGCGTACCGGGCGCGCCGCTGCCCTCCTCCCTGGCCAGCGCCGTGGCCAGGGGGAACAGCAGGATGATCATGGCGATGCAGAGTCGCGTCATCTTCGTGCCCTCGGTGGCTTTGTCGACACTATAGCCGTCGTACATCGCTCACCGGCGCGCACCGGCTCCTATGGTACGAAAAGCATCGTCCTATGCCATGGGTTGTCCGGCATCGGGACGGACCTCGCCCGGATGTACAACGCCGCCCCGGCGTCGCATCAACCGGTAGGCCGCCGGAATCACGAACAACGACAGCAGCGGTGCGCTGAGCATGCCGCCGACCATCGGCGCGGCGATGCGGCTCATCACCTCGCTGCCGGTCCCGGCGCCCCAGAGGATGGGCAGCAGGCCGGCGACGATCACCGCCACGGTCATCGCCTTGGGCCGTACCCGTTGCACCGCGCCCTCGCGAATGGCCTCGCACAGCGCCGCCTCACCATGCCCCCCGGCCTGCTGGCGCTCGGCCCAGGCATTCTTCAGGTAGAGCAGCATGATCACGCCGAACTCCGCGGCCACCCCCGCCAGGGCGATGAAGCCGACGCCGGTGGCCACCGACAGGTTGAAGCCCATCAGGTAAAGGAACCACACCCCGCCGGTGAGCGCGAACGGCAGCGTCAGCATGATCAGCAGCGCCTCGTCGAAGCGGCCGAAGGTCAGATAGAGCAGTACGAAGATGATCAGCAGCGTGGCCGGGACCACCAGCTTGAGCCGGGCATTGGCGCGTTCGAGGAATTCGAACTGGCCCGAATAGCTCAGGCTCATGCCCGGCAGCAACTCGACGTTGGCGCTGACCGCCTGGCGCAGATCGGCGACCACCGAGGCGATGTCGCGCCCACGCACGTCGACATACACCCAGCCGGCCAGTCGCGCATTCTCGCTGCGCAGCATCGGCGGCCCGTCGCTGACCCGGACCCGCGCCACGCTGCCCAGCGTGATCTGCCCGCCCTGCGGCGTCAGGATCGGCAACTGTTCCAGCGCCTGCGGCGAGTCGCGCCATTCACGCGGATAACGCACGCTGATCGGGTAGCGCGCCAGCCCCTCCACCGTTTCGCCGATGGCCTGGCCCCCAATGGCGCCGGCGACGATGGCCTGCACATCGGCGATATTCAACCGTAGCGCGCGGCATCCTGGCGGTCGATGTCGATGTCGATATAGCGCCCGCCCACCAGCCGTTCGGCCAGCGCCGAGCTGACGCCCGGTACGTCCTTGGCCACGGCCTCCACCTGCCGGCTGATGCGGTCGATCTCCTCCAGGCTGGCCCCGGCGATCTTCACCCCGATCGGGCTCTTGATCCCGGTGGCGAGCATGTCGATGCGGTTGCGGATCGGCGGAATCCAGATATTGGTCAGGCCCGGCACCTGCACCGCGCGGTCCAGTTCCTCGACCACCCTTTCCGGGGTCATGCCCGCGCGCCACTGATCGCGCGGCTTGAAGCGAATGGTGGTCTCGAACATCTCCAGCGGCGCCGGATCGGTAGCCGAGTCGGCGCGCCCGGCCTTGCCGAACACCGTTTCGACTTCCGGCACAGTGCGGATCATGCGGTCGGTCTGCTGCAGCAGCTGCGCGGCCTTCTGCGCGGAAAGCCCCGGCAGTGCCGATGGCATGTAGAGCAGGTCGCCCTCGTCCATCGGCGGCAGGAATTCGCCACCCAGCCGGGAGATCGGCCATAGCGTGGTGGCGAGCAGCAGCAGCGCCACGGCGATGGTGGCTTGCGGATGCGCCAGCACCGTCTCCAGGGCCGGCCGGTAGAGGCGGATCAGGCCGTGATTGAGTGGGTTGCGCGCCTCGTCCGGCAGCTTGCCGCGAATCCAGTAGCCCATCAGCACCGGCACCAGGGTCACCGAGAGCCCGGCCGCCGCAGCCATGGCATAGGTCTTGGTGAAGGCCAGCGGGCCGAACAGGCGGCCCTCCTGCGCCTCGAGGGTGAACACCGGGATGAACGACAGGGTGATGATCAGCAGGCAGAAGAACAGTGCCGGCCCCACCTCCTGCGCCGCATCCGTCATCACCCGCCAGTGCTCCTCGCCCGCCAGCGCCCTGCCCGGGTTGGCGTGGCGCCAGGCCTCGGCCTTCTTGTGGGCGTTCTCGATCATCACCACCGCCGCATCGACCATGGCGCCGATGGCGATGGCGATGCCGCCGAGCGACATGATGTTGGCGTTGATGCCCTGGTAGCGCATCACCGCGAAGGCGATCAGCACGCCGATCGGCAGCGAGACGATGGCCACCAGCGAGGAACGCAGGTGCCAGAGGAACAACCCGCAGACCAGCGCGACGACGACGAACTCCTCCAGCAGCTTGAAGCTGAGGTTCTCCACGGCGCGGTCGATCAGCTGGCTGCGATCGTAGGTGGTGACGATCTCGACACCTGCCGGCAGGCTGGTCTTCAGCTCCTCCAGCTTGGCGTGCACGGCGGCAAGGGTCTCCCGCGCGTTCTTGCCGCTGCGCAGGATCACCACGCCGCCGACGGTCTCCCCCTCCCCGTCGAGTTCGGCGATGCCGCGGCGCATCTCCGGGCCGAGCTGGAGGTGCGCGACGTCGCCCAGGGTCACCGGCACGCCGCCCGCGCTGAGCTGCAGCGGGATGCGGCGGAAGTCGTTGAGCGTCTGCAGGTAGCCGGAGGCACGCACCATGTACTCGGTTTCCGCCAGCTCGAGCACGGCGCCACCGGTTTCCTGGTTGGCCATGCCGATGGCCGCGACCACCTGGGCCTGGGTCACGCCGAGGCTGGCCATCTTCAGCGGATCGAGCACGACCTGGTACTGCTTGACCATGCCGCCGATGGTGGCGACCTCCGCCACGTTGGGCAGCGTGATCAACTCGTACTTGAGGAACCAGTCCTGCAGGCTGCGCAGTTGCGCCAGGTCATGCCTGCCGCTACGGTCGACCAGCGCGTACTGGTAGATCCAGCCGACGCCGGTGGCATCCGGGCCGAGCGCCGGCTTGGCACCGGCCGGCAGCCGGGCCTGCACCTGGCTGAGGTATTCCAGCACCCGCGAGCGCGCCCAGTACAGGTCGGTGCCGTCCTCGAACAGCACGTAGACGTAGCTGTCGCCGAAGAACGAATAACCGCGCACGGTCTTCGCCCCCGGCACCGAGAGCATGGTGGTGGTCAGCGGATAGGTCACCTGGTTCTCGACGATCTGCGGCGCCTGGCCCGGATACGGCGTGCGGATGATCACCTGCACGTCGGACAGGTCCGGCAGCGCATCGATCGGCGTGCTGCGCAGCGCCCAGACGCCCACGGCGGACAGCAGCAGGGTCGCCAGTAGCACCAGCAGCCGGTTCGTCACCGACCAGCGAATCAGCATGGCGATCATGGCTGCTGCTCCTCGACCTGCAGTTGCTCGACCAGCAGCCCGGCCCCCGTTTCGCGGACGGCGAAGCGCACCCGGTCGTCGACCTTGGCGCCGTGCAGCAGGTGCGGGTTGGCGACCGCGAAGCGCATGGTCATGCCGGGCATGCCCAGCGTCCTGAACGGCCCGTGGGCGATCTTCACGCTTTGCTCGGCGAGTTCGACGATGCGCCCTTCGGCCTCATGCAGCGCCGGCGCCAGCGCATGCTCGTGGGCCGGCTCGGCGGGCATCGGTTCGCCGGCCGGGGCCGCGGTGATGCCACGCAGGCTGGCTTCGGAGTCGATGAGGAACTGCCCCGAGGCGACCACCTGCTGGCCTTCTTCCAGGCCATCGAGGATTTCGGTCTGGCTACCGCTGTCGGCGCCGATCCGCACGTCCACCGGGCGATAACGGCCGCCGGCTTCGGCAAGCATCACCAGGGCGCGCTTGCCGGTACGGATGACCGCCTCGCTGGGTACCAGCAGCACGCGGCCTTCCTGGCGGTCGGTCAACTCCACCCGCGCCGTGAGCCCCGGCCGCAGGCGACCGTCGCCATTGGGCAGCTCCACCCTGACACGCAGGGTGCGGCTGGCTGCGCTGGCTTCGGGCAGTACCGCCGTGATCGTGCCCGGCACGGCCTCGCCGGCCAGTGCCGGCAGGTAGGCGGTCACCGCCTGGCCGCTGCGAATGGCCCCGGCCTGGGCCTCCGGCACCGCCACCTCGAGCCAGACGCTGTCCAGGCCGTTGAGCCGCGCCAGCGGCGCGCCGGCCGCGACGCTCATGCCCTGGCGCACATCGAGCGTCTGCAGCACACCGCCGATGGGCACGCGCACGGTCTGCTGCGCATTCACCCTGCCGAGCGCTCCAGTTGGCGAATCGTCTCCGCCGGCATTCCGGCCAGGCGCAGGCGCTGCCGCGCTGCATCCAGCAGCGCGGGCTCGCCGATGCGCCGCACGGCGAGGAATTCTTCCTGCACGGCCACCCATTCCGGGATCAACAGGTCCACCAGCGGCGCCCCCGCCTCCAGCACGTCTCCCGGTGCCAACTGATAGACGCGCTCGACGAAACCGGCTGCCCGCGCCTGCACCAACGCCACGTCACGCGCGTTGAAATCGAGTACGCCGACCGCCTCGATGCGGCGGCTCAATTGGCCACGGCTGACGCTGGCCAGGCGCACGCCGAGGTTGCGGGTGACGGCCGCATCGATGCTGACCGCCGGCGTGCCCGACGAGCCTGCCTCGTCGGCGTAACGCGGCACCAATTCCATGTCCATGAAGGGTGATTTGCCCGGCTGGTCGAACTTCTGCTGCGGGACCATCGGGTCGTACCAGTACAGTACGCTCCGCTCGCCCTGGGCGGCAGCCGGCAAGTCCTGGGGCGCGGCCTGCGATTGCTGCGCCAGCCAGTAGCCGCCGCCCATCCCCAGTGCGGCCGTCAGGGCGACCAGTACGCTGGTTTTGAAGAAAGTCGGGTTCATCGTGCGTCTCCATAGGCGAAATACAGGCGGCTGGCAGCAATGGCCTGCAGGCCTTCGAGGTCGATCTGCTTGAGGCGGGTCTCGATCAGCTCGCGCCGCGCGCTCAACACCGCGTCCAGCTCGCCGGTACCGGCGCGATAGCCGGCCAGGGTCAGGTCGGCACGCTCCTGCGCCAACGGCAGGAACACCTCGCGATTGCGCGTCAGGGCGCGCTGCAGGCGTTCCAGCTCGGCCAGGTCGCTGCTCAGTTGTGCGGCGAACTGGCGCTCCAGGGCCTCGCGTTCGGCCTCCAGCTGGTTCAGCTCGGCATGTCGGGCGGCGATACGCGGGGTCTGCCGCGAACCTTGGAATACCGGCAAGTCGAAGCTGAACGTCAGGTTGACCATGTCGCCGAACTCGCGTCCGCGGCGCAGGTAGTCGACTTCCCAGCTCCAGTCCGGCCGCTTGTCGGCCGTGGCCTCACGGATGCGCGCCTGGGCCTGTTCGGTCCTCGGCGCGAAGGCCTGCAGCTGCGGATGGTTGTTCAACTGCCGCTGCAGCGCCTGGGTATCGAGCGGCCAGTTCGGCATGTCGCCCTCCAGCGGTTGCCGGGCGGCCTCGCCGATCCAGCGCGCCAGTGCCGCCCGCGCCTGCTGGCGTTGCTGGCGCAGCTCGTCGGCGCGCTCGGCGAGTTGCGCCGCCTCCTGGCGCGGCACCACGCTCTCGGCGATCGTCCCACGGCCTCCGGCGATGCGTGCCTGCACCGCTTCGGCGAGCAGGCGGTTCTCTGCGTAGAGGGCGTCGAATGCCCGCAGCTTGCGCTCGATGGCATGGGTGGCGATCCAGGCCTGGGCCGTCGCCTGGCGCACGTTCAAGCTCTCGACCTCGCGCTCGGCCACGGCGCGCTCGATGCTGGCCCGGGCCACATCGACACGGGCGCGACGCTTGTCGCGGTTGGGCATTTCCTGCATCAGCCCGACCATGCCCATGGTCATGCCGTCCTGATCCAGGCTCCAGCGGTTGGCGCCTTCGATCGGCACGCTCTGCATGCCGAGCAGCAATTTCGGGTCGGGCAGTTCGCCGGCCGGCACGGCGTCGCTGCGAGCGGCCTGCAGCTTGGCCGCTTCGGCTTGTAGTGAAGGTGCCTGCTGCTGGGCGGCTTGCAGGGCGTCGTCGAAACTCAGCGCATTGGCGGCAGCCGGCAACAGCAGCATGCACACGGACAGGCCGGCCTGTGTGCGAATTGTTCGCAACAATCGGGATTTCATGGTTCAGATTCCTCGGGTCCTGCGTGCCTGGCAGGCACGCGCGACATCCATCGCAAGGCGATGGACGGTTCGGTCAGGAAGAGGAATCAGGCGCGCGGTGGGCGCCAGACATCGGCGCAGTTGCGCGCGGGAATGAATTCGGAATGAAAGGTGGTCAGGCTCGGCGATGCCACGCCGGCATCGGCCTGGGGGATATCGACCAGCAACAGGCAGCCGACCTTGCACTGGTGGCCGCTCTTGCACAACGGGTTGCCGTCGTGGCCTTGCGTGTCGTGCTGTCCATGCTCCGCGTGGTCCATGTGCAGCGCGGCCTGATCCAGGTCGCTCATCGGCAGGGAACACGGCTGTGCGGCCAGCTCGGCGCCCGCCATCCCTTTGACGGGAAGCACGAGGCTGATCAGCAACAGGAAGCACAGCAGCAAGCGGGTTTTCATGGCAGGCAGTTTAATCGTGGGTGAGTAGCCGAATACTTGATCGAGATCGGGTTCAGGCCTGTTGCGCAGCGGTTTTTTCGCCGAGCAGATGGCTCAGCGCCGAGCGCATCTTACCGGCCTTGACCGGTTTGTTCAGCACCGGCACGCCGAAGCCCTGCAATTGCTTGCGGCACTGGTCGCTGCGGTCGGCGGTGATCATGACCACCGGGATCGCCTGGCCGAAGCGCACCCGCAACGACTGCGCCACCTCCCAGCCGGTCGTGCCACGGTCGAGATGGTAATCGGCCAGGATCAGCTCCGGGGCGCGCCCTGCAACGCTTCCAGCGCGGCAGCCTCGTCGGTCGCCGTCAGCACCTCGCAGCCCCACTGGCCAAGCAGCGCCGCCATGCTGTGCAGGATGCTCAGTTCGTTGTCGACTACCAGCAGGCGCCGGCCGGGCAACGGGTCGCCCAACTGCGGCTGGCTCACCAGCACCTCGCCGCTGCCACGGGGCAGCCCCTCGGCGAGCGGCACCTCGATGCTGAACATCGAGCCGCGTCCGGGCTGCGAACGTACCTGGATGCGGTAATCGAGCATGTTGCGATGCGCTCGACGATCGCCAGGCCCAGCCCGACCCCGCGCCGCTCGGCCGCGCGCTCGACGTTGAGCTGGTTGAATTCGAGGAAGATCGATTGCAGCTGATCGGCGGCGATGCCGCGCCCGGTGTCCCAGACCTCGATGCGCAGCGAGTCACCGCGCCGGCGCGCACCGAGCAACACCCGGCCGCGGTCGGTGTAGCGGCAGGCGTTGCTGAGGAAATTGCGCAGGATGCGCGTCAGCAGGCGGAAATCGCTGCGGATCGCGCACTGCGGGATGTAATGCGCCAGCTGCAGGCCGGCCGCCGCAGCGACCGGCTGGAACTCGGAGACCAGCGGCAGCAACACCTCGTCGAGGCGATAGCTGTCGACGTCCGGCTTGATCGCGCTCTGGTCCAGCTTGGAAATATCCAGCAGGTCGGTGAGCAGGTCTTCGGCGCCCTCCAGCGCCTGGTGGGCCCGCTCCACCAGATTGAGTTCTTCGCTCGGCAATGCCCGCTCGCGCAGGGTCGAGATCAGCAGGCGCGCGGCATTGAGCGGCTGCAGCAGGTCATGGCTGGCCGCCGCCAGATACTTGTCCTTGCTCAGATTGGCCGCTTCGGCGGCGTCACGGGCATCGCGCAGCTCGCAGGTACGTTCGGCGACCCGTTGCTCGAGCTGCTCATTGAGCTGCAGCAGCCGCAGCTGGGCCAGCTTGCGCTCGGTGATGTCGGCGACGAAGCCTTCCACCAGACCGTCCTCGTCGGGCTTGAGCAGCAGGTTCATCACCACATCGATGGCACTGCCGTCCTTGCGCCGCAGGCGTGTCTCGTAGCCGAACAGGCCGAGCCGGGTGCTCAGCGTGTGGCGTATCCGCCGCAGCTCCTCCTCGCCGCCGATGAACAGGTGATGGGACAGGTCGGTCAGCCCCCATAGCGCCTCTTCCGGGCTGTCGTAGCCGAGCATGCGCGCCAGCGCCGGGTTGGCCGCGCGAATGCCTTCCTGCAGGCTGGCCTGGAAGATGCCGTGCACCGCATGCTCGAACAGCCATTTGTAGCGGTTGCGCTCGGCCTCCAGTTCTTCCAGGCGCGCCAGCAGTTCCGGGTAGTGGCTCTTACGCGCCGAGTGGCTGCCGAAGCCGAGCAGCTGGGTCAGCGCCTGCTGCTGCTCGTCAGAGGGCTTCGGCATAGACGACCTCGACATCCTTCTGCGTCGACGAGCGGGGATTGGTCAGGATGCAGGGGTCCTGCATCGCATGCTGCGAGAGGAATGGGATGTCCGATAGGTTGACGCCATGCAGGCCGAGGGTTTCCTTGAAGCCGATGGCCTGCTTGAGGTCGATCAGGTGCTGCACCAGCCGCTCGCGAATCTGCCGGTGGTTCAGGCCGCGGCTGTCGATGCCGAGGGTTTCGGCGACGATCTTGTAGCGCTCCGGCGCGGCATCGTAGTTGAACGCCACCACATGCTCGACCAGTACCGCGTTGCATACCCCGTGAGGCAGGTCGAGATAGCCGCCGAGGCTGTGGGACATGGCGTGCACGGCGCCAAGAATCGCGTTGGAAAACGCCAGGCCGGCCTGCATGCTGCCGAGCATGATCTGCTCGCGCAGCGCGATATCCGCCGGATTGGCGATCATCTGCACCAGATTGCCGTTGATCAGCCGCATGGCCTCCAGCGCATGCGGGTCGGTCAGCGGCCCGTGGCCGGTGGAGACGAACGCCTCGATGGCATGCACCAGCGCATCGATGCCGGTACAGGCGGACAGGAAGGTATCCATGCTCAGCGTGGTTTCCGGATCGATCAGCGAGACGTCCGGCACGGCCGCCTTGCTGACGATGGAGAACTTCATCCGCTCGTCCTGGTTGGAGATGATCACGAACTGCGAGACATCCGCCGAGGTGCCGGCCGTGGTGGGAATCAGGATCAGCGGCGGGCTGGGCACGCGCAGGGTGTCCACCCCTTCGAATTCGATGATGTGGCGGCCGTGGGCGGCGACGATGCCGATGCCCTTGGCGCAATCCATCGGGCTGCCGCCACCGACCGCGACGATCACGTTGCAGCCTTCGCTGCGATAGCGCTCGGCGCCGAGCATCACCTCTTCGCAGCGCGGGTTGGGCGACACCTCGGTGAACAGGCAGTGCTCGATGTTCTGCCGTTCGAGGCTGGCCTGCACGTCCGCCACCCAGCCGGCGGCGACCACGCCGGGGTCGGAAACCACCAGGACCTTGCGCGCGCCGAAATTGCTGGCGCAGGTGCCGACGCTGTGGCGACAGCCGGCACCGAAGATGATTTCCGGGGAAACGAATTTACGCTGGAGGCTGATATTCGGGCTCATCACTGCGGCCTTTTTTATTTTTTGTAACAACCGCACAAGCCTACTGCATTGCTCGGGTAAAGCAATGCACCGAACGGAGGGTGCCCGCCGTATGGGCGGGCACCGCGTCACAGCAAGCGCTGGTAGAAACGCCACTCGCGCTCCAGTGCATCGGCCAGGTTGCACGCCTCGCGAAAACCGTGGCGCTCCTGCGGATAGCACTGGTATTCCACAGCGACGCCACGCCGGCGCAGCGCCGCCACCATCGCTTCGGTCTGTTCGGGCAGCACCACCGCATCCTGGCCGCCCTGGAAGAAGATCACCGGCGTGTCGATCCGCTCGGCGTTGTGCAACGGCGCCCGCTCGCGAAAGCGCTGCGGCACCTGCTGCGGATCGCCGATCAGCCAGTCGAGGTAGTCGCCCTCGAACTTGTGCGTGCCCCGCCGTAGCGCCAGCGGGTCGCTGACCCCGTACAGGCTGGCGCCGCCGCGGAACAGCTCGCTCGCCGCCAGCGCGCAAAGCGCGGTGAAACCTCCCGCGCTGGAGCCACGGACGAATACCCGCGCCGGATCGATCAGCCCCTGGGCGGCGAGCGCCCGCGCGGCCTGGCAGACGTCCTGCACATCCACCACGCCCCATTGCCCGCGCAGGCGCTGCCGATAGGCACGGCCGAAGCCGCTACTGCCGCGGTAGTTGACGTCGGCCACGGCGAAACCGCGCTGGGTCCAGAACTGGATGCGCGGATCGAATACCGGGTAGCAGGCCGAGGTCGGCCCGCCATGGGCGAACACCACCAGCGGCGGCAACGCGTCGGGCCGGCCGTGGCACTCGGCGTTGCGCGGCGGGTAGAAGAAGGCATGTGCCGTCCCCCCCTCGCCGGTCGCGAAGCGCAGGGGCTGCGGACGCGATAGTTGCTCGGGCGCGAGCGGCGCCGCGCCACCCGCGAGGATGCGCACGGCCCCACTGGCCCGCTCGATGGCCAGCACCGCCGGGGTCCGTTCCGGCGAACCGGCGATGCAGAAGACGAAGCGATCATTCACCGCCAACTGGCGGCAGCGCGAATAATCCACGGCCAGCTGCCGCGGGCTGCCGGCCGGCCCATGTTCGAAGAGGTATCCGAAGCCGTCCAGCATGTGGGTCAGCAACAGCCCGCCCCCATCCAGTGGCAGATAGCTGGTGGTCCCCAGTTGCCAGGGTGCCGGTGCGCAGTCGAACTGCGCCGCCCCGCCCCCGGCCAGCCCATGCGGGACCAGCCGGCCCTGCGCCTCGTACCAGGCTGCCAGCCGCCGTGACGGTCGCTCAGGCAGTACAGCCGGCCATCCGCGGCGAAACGGGGCTGCTGCAGGCTTCGCCACCCGCCTCGCCCGCCAGGC